>NZ_JAUBPO010000275.1:0-1432 GCF_036700785.1 Microcoleus sp. S28C3
GCTGCAATGAATGATGAATACATGATGCTTCTTCTCAAATCCTTTTGTCAAGACTGATTGAGATGCTCTTACCCTGGCTTTTTTAACTTGAAATTGCATATTGGGGGCGGGATATGCTGCCCGACCCCTACTCCCCACAACAATAAAATTGATTTTTGTGTAATAGGCATCCTGCCTATTTCTGAGAAGGGCATAAAATATGATGTTTAACTCATTTGTTGTCTAATTTTTGAATTAATGAACCGCAGAGGGCGCAGAGAACGCAGAGAAGAGAGAAAGAAAAGAAAGAGAGACAGAAGGTTAGTTGTTTGTATGTAATTGGGTATGAAGGTAATTTGGAGTTTTTGTTTGGTTTTGCTGGTGTTGCTGTGGGGTGGCGGTGCGAGAGCGGGGGTTTTGGGCGATCGCCTATCCAGTTTTCCAAATTGGGAAAGCAAGCCTCCTATCGCTGTCGCTAAGGGAGATTTGGTATATCCCGACTGGATGGCCGGCAATTGGAATGTGGCCAGCACTTTGGTGGATTTAGCCGCTCCTTTAGCCCCAAATATTGTGACGCCTGGGTTTGAAAGCAACCGCCAGTATTTGCAGCAGCCAGTATTATTTAAAGTGCGATTTCAACCTGAAAAAAATATTTTTTTTGGTTATAATTATACATCTAAAAATGCTAAAAAGATTGTAGCCGATCGCACTTTTAACGGTTTGAATATTGCCAAGGCTTATTTAGGCGATGGTGGCGTACTTTCGGTGAAAGTCGATCCGACCAATCCCAACCGCCAAATTACTGTTTTGAAAGGGGAACGCCAATTAATTTCGATTGTTACCAGTCGGGGAACTGAGACGCCGAATCCTCGCGAGTTCGTGTCTACAGAGATTTCTCAGCAGGTGTTTCGCGGAGAGTCTGATATTTATTTAAACGAGGTGGAAACAACAACGGCTTATCGAGTTGTTGGAGGCGGAGAAAATGGCGATTCTGCGAGTAAAAGAATTGAGGCGGATCAGGTGACAGCGATTTATTTGTCGCCGCAAGACCCGGATTATTTTGCTGCGGGCGGGCATCCTGTGGCTTTGTACCGATATCGCTTGGAGTTGTTACCGGGAGAATAAGCTAAGAAGAAGGACAAAAATTATTGAGATAGTTATAGAGTTCGCGAAATAACGGACATTTTTTTTTAACTTCATTCGGATCGATTTCTCTCAAGAGTAAAGGTGTATGGGTTCCTTTAGAAAAGCGTGCTTTATCGCGATCTACTTCATCTTGAACACTTGAATCAATTAAAGTTTGTGAGAGTTTTTCTCTACAGCAATCTCTTTTAGCGGGACTTAAACATAAAATACGATAAAAATAGGTTATAATCCTTACATAGCAAGCATATAACGTTAAAAAATGACCCATGAAAGAGACAACCCCTGCCGCGATGCCCCCCTGCTTCGA
>NZ_JAUBPO010000276.1:0-1428 GCF_036700785.1 Microcoleus sp. S28C3
TTGCCGTTGGAGTATGGACGTTTGCCGGTCTTTGGGCGAGCGCACTTTTTGACCTGCTTAGTCTAAACTCCAATAATAAAAGACGCAAGACTAATTGTAGTGGGTGAGCCAGGAGTAGGTAAAACTCTTCTATTAGTATCACTATTCGGCTGGAGACTAAATCCTCCATTCAAAATTACTCATCCCGAACGTAACATAGAAATTACTTTACATCCTTGGGATTTAGGAGGTCAAGGAGTTTATAAACATTTAACCAAAATCCTTTTCTGTCCTCAAGCAGTTTATCTCGTAGTGTGGGCATCCGGGCCGGGTACAAAACAAGGATTAGTCAGAGAATGGATTGACCTAATTAAACACTTGGCGCCTAAATCCAAAGTGATTGTTGTGGAAACTCATAGTAGCTTTAGAAATGAACCGTCAGACATTTCTTTTCAACAAGACATTTATCAAGAATTTGGTCATGACATAGTTCTCGGATTTATACGTGTTGACAACAAGCATGATTCTGAAACAAATCAACCTGTTGGAATTAATGAACTGCAAAATACGATTGCCCGTGCTGCAATAGAACTCCCCGAAATAGGACGCACAATTCCAAATAAATGGCAGCATGCTATTGAGGCATTGCAAACAATAGGAAAAGAGTATTTACCTTATACCGATACCCTTAACTTATGTATTGAAGCTGGTCTGGAGATTGAGCAAGCTAAATTTTTCATAAGAACCTTCCATGAGATTGGATATTTTATCCATTACCAAGATGAACCAGTTCTGAAGGATATTGTTATTCTTCAACCAGATTGGTTGGTAAAAATGTCTACTAATTACCTTGAGCAAACTTTTGAGCAAGGTAGTGAATTTATCTTGCCATTTCTGCAAGCCAACACTGAGGCACAGGTAACACTGAACGAAGCCAAACTAATCCTGATTGGCGAGGGTGAGGTAGGCAAAAGTTGTCTGTTGGGTGCATTGCGGGGAGATGAATGGATAGAAGGTCGCCCTACAACTCACGGGATTGAGATTAAGCCAGTAATCATCACCGATCCCGACAGTGGCACAGAGATATCACTCAATGGTTGGGATTTTGGCGGTCAACCGGTTTATCGACCAACGCACCAGTTATTTTTCAGCGCTCCTGCGGTGTATCTGGTAGTGTGGAAGCCACGGGAAGGCCCCCAGCAGGGCTTTATCAAAGAGTGGATTACCCTGATCAAGCATCGGGAACCGGATGCCAAGGTGCTAGTAGTCGCCACCCACGGCGGCCCCGGACAGCGACAACCCGACATTGACAGACAGGAAATTCAGGATCGATTCGGCAGCGATACGGTGCTTGACTTCTTCCATATAGACAGCAACTGGAGTTTAGACTAAGCACAAATTTACTCAGAAGGAGCTGAGTAGAAATTATGGTGAATTTAGAGAGAGATT
>NZ_JAUBPO010000277.1:0-1378 GCF_036700785.1 Microcoleus sp. S28C3
AATGGATACACTTCATAAGCTTGTACTCTATGCTGCACAAATATCCTAGCACTCACGCCTTAAGAGAACAGTGCCGGATGGCGGAACAGCGCATCTGGTGCGATCGCTCTTGCCGGCTCAGGTCAACTTGGAGATGAGTGAGCAGATCGCTAAGCTGAACATACTCCCGGTGCTCGATAAAATTTTCGATGACATCTTCCCAGGGATCTGATGATTGAAACTCTTGAGCAACGTGTTCGGCAGTTTCTTCATCTTCATAGTCAAGACAAGGTTCTTCGCCAGATTGGTAAGCCAGCATCGCAGCAGCCCAAATCGCATCTCGTTCTTTTTTAAGCAATTTAGTATCGATCCGGTGTTTGACCGGGATAATCCAAAATCGCCTGTTGCCTGTTTCATCAGCGAGAAATTCTTGCTTGTTGGTGGTTGCGACAATGATGCTGGGTCGGTTGAAGTCTTCAATATCTCGGCAATATGGCGGTCGAATTTTGTCTGTCCCGGTAGATAAAAAGGCTTTGGTTGCGCTGACATCGCGCCGTCTAAAAACACTTTCCAGCTCCGCCCATTCAACAAACCAAGCTTGGTGCAATTTGAGTCTTTCATCTTTATCAGACACAGTTCCTAGTGAATCGTCAAAGTATTTGCCTCCCGCAAGTATCTTAAAAAAAGTGGACTTTCTATAGCCCTGTTTCCCTTGCAGAATCAGAACTGTGTCGATTTTGCATCCTGGTTCAAATGTTCTCTTAACAGCACCAATGAGTGTTTTTAGGACGAACATTTCATAAATTGGATCGTTAACACCAAAGTATTTTTCAGCCAAACTATCTAAAATCGAAGTATCGGCTGCTGGTGGCAAAGAGTTTAGATACTCCTCGATCGGTGAATACTGATTTTCCACGGCTATTTCTGTCAGGATATCTTGAGTATCTTCGCGACTAGATTTGACGAGAATTCCGTGTTTGATAGCGAGTTGAATTCGCACTCGATCGAGAGACACTGGTTTACCATCAATTTCGATTCGCTTGCTGAGTTTATTCAATCGAAGTCGTTGGCCAAATTTTCTAACAAGTTTTCGGTAATCCTGCATCATTTTGTCATCTGAATTTAAAATATTAAATTCAGGTGATGAATCAGAGCTAGTAGCAGAATTAGGAGAGTTACCCAAATCAGATTCTGCCTCTGCCTCCATTCGCGAAACTAAATGGTCAGGTTGCAGAGATTTGAGGAATCGCCAGTATTCACCTTTGATGCAGCTCTCAATCCCGTCACTAAAATATTTTGAGATGCTGGCGATCGGGTTCGACTTAGGAATGAAAATTTAATAACTTCACTATTTACTCAATTGTCGGAACAGCACGGTAATTCCATTTTGGCAAATATT
>NZ_JAUBPO010000278.1:0-1371 GCF_036700785.1 Microcoleus sp. S28C3
AATGAAATCAGAATCACCCATAGAGAGACAGAACCTTTGAGAGAGCGGGGAGTGTTTGACACAGTTGTGGGTTCTTTTCGCCAAGTGCTCGAATCGCTACCGGACAAACGCACTGGCAAAAATACTCGCTATGGAATGAAAGATGTAGCCTTAAGCGCATGAGCGCGTGTTCTTCACCCAAACCCCGTCATTTCTGGCGTACCAGCGCATAATGGAGGGTACCAAAGGACACAGCAATGCCCAAAGCCTGTTTGGAGTTCATCAGATACCAAGCGACAACCACATCCGGAATCTGCTCGATGGGGTCAAACCTGAACAAGTTTTTCCCGTGTTTGAGGAAATCTTGCAAGTGTTGGAGCAACACAGGCAGTTGAAGAGCTTTCGCTCGTTTGCCGACACCTTATTAATTGCTTTAGATGGCACTGAATACTTCGGTTCGAGTCAAATCCACTGCCCCCAGTGTTCAACGCGCCGCTTGAAGTCTGGGGAGACGCACTACTTCCATAGCGTTGTTACCCCTGTCATTGTCTGTCCGGCTCAGTCTCAAGTGATTCCATTGGTGCCTGAGTTTATCGTGCCGCTTTCCGGGGCATGACAAGCAGGACTGTGAGAGTGCGGCGGCGAAACGGTGGCTATCGCAGTACGGACAACGCTACAGTTCCTTAAACGTGACCGTTTTGGGAGATGACCTCTACTGCCACCAACCCTTGTGCCAACAGCTTTTAGCTCAACAATTCAACTTCATCCTGGTCTGCCGTCCTGAATCTCACACCACACTCTATGAACATCTCGAAGGCATCAATCTTCCCACGGTAACAATGAAACGGTGGACGGGGAAAGTTGAGGAAACCTATACCTACCGATATCTCAACGAAGTGCCACTTAAAGATGGCGATCTGCTGGCCCTATTGGTCAATTGGTGTGAACTGACTCTCAGCCGAGCCGACGGCAAGGTGATCTACAAAAACTCGTTTGCCACCAATCACATCATTACCGATCAAACCGTCGAAGAGATTGTCCTAGCCGGTCGCACCCGTTGGAAGGTGGAAAACGAGAACAACAATACCCTCAAGACCAAAGGCTACAATCTCGAACACAATTTCGGGCATGGTAAGCAGCATCTGTCCTCGTTCCTGGCTACTCTCAACATTCTGTCCCTCCTATTTCATACTTTGCTGGAGTTACTCGACCAGAAATACAAACTGCTACGGGTGCACTTGCCCACCCGCAAAACCTTTTTTGAGGACTTGCGGGCTTTAACCCGTTATCTTTATTTCGACAGTTGGGATCACTTGCTCACCTTTATGCTTGAGGGGCTGGAATTGGACATTCTACCCAACACCAGTTGAAATTCCATACTGAGAATTGCTG
>NZ_JAUBPO010000279.1:0-1371 GCF_036700785.1 Microcoleus sp. S28C3
TTTTATGTATGACTGTACTTTAAGCCTTGGATAGCTTTCCTCGCCACTCACCCCAAAAAACTGTCCGGACTGTTGCTTTCAAAAAGTAAAATATCTACTCAGCACGGTCAAAGACAATGGTGAGTAGCTGAGTACCTTTTGCGGTTAATTGCTCTGGCTTGAAGCTAGGAAATTTTTAGGTTAAAAGAGAATCCAAATGTTGTTTATGGGTGATAGGAGCCTGAGTAACTAAGTCATATATTGCTGTCTTAAACCCCGAAAAATCGGAGTAATACTTAGAATATAAACACTTCTTTTTGCCATACTCTTTGAACTGGGTTTCAAGCCAGAATAGCGCTATCACACAAATCCCGATACAGGAGAATTTGATTTGTACGCTGTTGTTCGCGATTTAGTGGTTGAATGAGCTGCCATTCGGCGTCTGTTCAGTGCTAAGGCTAGTTACAGCGTATTCCAGTTTATGAAATGTAGGGACACGGCAATGCCGTGTCCCTACAGGGAGCTAACGCTCGCGCGGTGTACTTCATAAATGTGGAATCTGCTGTATTATTTCCCTACAGGCTTCTATTATTTCCTCTTTTACTAAAGAAATATATTCATTTTTTTCTCTATCTAATCTTGACAACGCTTCTGAAGCCCATTGTTTTCTTTCTGCGAGGACAATAGGAAAAATATCTGTCTCTGAATCTATTCCTCTTAATACAAAGAAGGCTTCAGGTGGCTCTGCTAATTCACGTTGAAAATGCACTAATGTACGACATCCATTTAATAAATCTATTTCTTTGTTAATGATATTGGTAGCAATTTTGATAATTTTAGCCTTTATTTCTTCCATTTTTTTAATTCCTCACATCTGGATCGATCGTAATTTTGGGTGCGAGTTTTTGACCAGTTACAATATTTTCATACAAATGAGTTTCAAGATGTATATATTTAACTCTTTTTTAACAAATGTTTAAATTCAAAATATTGAAGAAGTTTTCAAAAGCTTTGCTGAAGTTAAAATTCGCCTGAATCTTTAAATATTCATCAAACACCATTTTTTCTGAAACAATATCTAGAATTTGTAGTTGAGAATCTCCCGATTCCCATAGTGTTATTCGAGCGATATAATTATCAGAATCTAAATCCAAGCTTAGACTTTGTTGAGCTACACCTGACGGAGGTTTTACGATATCTAATTGATAACCCCAGTTTTCAATTTCCTGACGTTTCTCCTGAATCCAACTTTCAAATTGATCTAACATAAATCTGAACAAACTCTTTAATGTAACTTTGTTGCTGTGTGAGTTATATCAATACTCCGGACAGTTTTTAAAGAGGGATACGATCGCTTTTGCAGCAGAGAAGTGAAAAAAGTGAGTGCAATCT
>NZ_JAUBPO010000280.1:0-1371 GCF_036700785.1 Microcoleus sp. S28C3
CAGGAGACGTAAGTAAAATTTTCTATTGGGAGTTTAGACTAACCGCACTTTGAGGCGCGGTTAGTCTAAACTCCAGTCAAGTGCCATCCGGCTCCATCTACTACTAAAACTACTCTTTTTTTCCGCTTTACTTTCCAATGTCGAGCAAAATCTTCTAACACTCGCTCAAAAAGCTGGCTGTTGACAAATGGCAGTATCCACCAATATGTTTCTCCGGTACTCGGATGTACTTTCGCGGTATAACCACAACCATTGAAACCGCCAGTTAACCACAGCAGTGGCATTACTAAACTCATCCACCCATTCTCGCCTCAAAACAGGTTTCAATCGGAGCCGATGTTCGTCCATTGACCAGACTTCTACGTCGCTTGAAGGGTTCTCTTTCTTGATTTTCAAGACGAACGAACCGACGGAGATTTTTTTTTCCATTCCTCTTGTTCGAGGAGATCTGATTCCTGATGTTCCGGGCGAGGAACTCTCAATCTAAACTTCATTGACTTGAGATATTCCCATCCTCTTTGACGAGAGACTTTGTAACCTTTGAGTTCACTCATCCAGTCAGCCACTTTACGACCATTCCACAGTCCGCCATCTGGGGGTGGCTGCTGTAGGACTTGCCACAATTGAGCTTGTTCCACATGATTGAGCAGAGGGTCACGATCGCGATTTTGGCAACGCTGATCTTCGAGGGATTCTGGTCCTAAATGGTTGTACCCCCAGACTAATTCATAAATCCAACCGCGACTATAACCTTTCACTGCCATCACTTCTGCGGTAGTTTTGCCGCCAGCTAGCAGCCAAATAATTTGGTAATGATGGGCTTGGGTTGTTGTTTTAGCTTGACGGAAACGAGCTTGTAGCTCTTCTATACTCAGATGAGGCGCGATCGTAATTCGTTTTGGCACTCTTTATTTGATGGGGTGGTGTTCCTCCTGATTATATCCTGGTTAATCGACCGGAGATGATATCACAACCTGTGAGATTGTCGGTTGCTATATCGGCGATCTTTCTGGGGATGCTGCAAGGGCATTATGGGCCTCGCTGCCGCCTGTGTACCGACAATGTGCCGTCATCTATACCGATTACTGGCAGGCCTATGAAACAGCACTGCGATCGCAAACGTCCGAAAAGCCGTAGGCAAGGACAGTGGATTGACCAGTTACATAGAACGATTCAATAACACTTTGCGGCAACGAGTGTCACGGCTAGTAAGAAGGACATTATCGTTCTCTAAGAAGTTAGGTGATTTCTGAGAAAGAAATTACCAAGGAAGGTAAAATATGTTTATTGATGAGTAAGGAATGAAAAATAAATAAGTTGATGACTTATCGGTTATAATCAAAAAAGTGTGAGATGACAATTTTCACTCCT
>NZ_JAUBPO010000013.1:0-55392 GCF_036700785.1 Microcoleus sp. S28C3
AAAATGTTCATAAACACCTGGTTAAGCTGTCCGGGGAAGCATTCGATCTCGGGAATATTGCCGTAGTCTTTCACTACAACGATTGCGGGTCGCCGCTCGTTGGCTTTCAATCGATATTTGAGAATTAAGATTGTGCTGTCGAGTCCAGAGTGGATGTTGAAGGGCGCTTTGTAGTCTTTGTCAGCTCTAGAAAACGTGCGGAGTGAAGTGCTGATACCTTTGATGCGATCGCATCCCAGTTGCATCGACTCAATCATTTTGGGCAAATCTTCGATGATATAGTCTAAATCAATCTCGACCGCATGGTCGGCAATGTTGGCAGCAGATGCTTGGGTGCGATACAAAGCTAGATGTTCTGTTAAGTATTGAACTGTGCGTTTGGCTTCATTCAAATTGCCAGTTAGGAAGCCGACGGGGTTATTAATTTCATGAGCAACGCCAGCTACTAAGTTTCCCAATGCCGACATCTTTTCGCTTTGAATCATTTGCAATTGGGTTTGCTGCAAGTTTTGTAAGGCTTGTTCTAGCTGTTGGGCATAGGTTTGCGATCGCTCATAAAGTCGGGCATTTTCTATAGAAATTGCCGCTTGAGCGCAGAGTAAATTGAGCAGTTCGATGCGATCGCTCGTGAACGCCCCCGTTACTAAATTATTTTCTAGATATAAAATGCCCCGCAACTTCCCTTGATGCAAAATCGGGCTGCACAAAATACTCTTCGGCTGCTGACGCATGATATACGGGTCATTTATTAAGGTCGGATCGGCACTAGCATCCAGCAGTACAACAGTCTGCCTGTTGTGCTTGACTTTGTAAATTAGTCTGTGAGGAATTTCCTGACTCTCTTCAACCAGAAGGCGCTGCAAGACGACCGGCTCTGACCCCAGGGTAATTGACCCTTTAATTAGCAGTTGTTCGTCTCGCAAGAGCATTAACACGCATTTATCGGCTCCAGCATTTTCGATGACGATCTCAAGCAACGATGAAAGTAGTTTGGACAGTTCGATTTCACCTGAAATAGCATGAGAAGCTTTGAGGATGGCACAGAGGTCGAGGGAATTGGAGACAGTGGAGGAGGAACTGGTGGAGGTGACGCTTCCTACAGCAAAGACGGTTTCGTTGACCGAGAGGGCAGAGTGAGCTTGCCCGAGGATAGGAGCCAGCAGTTGCCCGTAGCGACGTTCTAGGTCTGCAACTTTGGCTTTGGCTCCCCAGCGAGCATAGCAGTAGTAGGCTTCAATCATGTAGGCTTGAGCTACTTTTTCTTTGCCCCAGTCGAGATAAAATTTGGCGGCTAGTTCATGGGCTAAAGCCTCTTCTTGGATGTAGCCATTGGCTTTAGCTCCAGCGATCGCGCGATCGTACAGATCGATCGCTTCTGCTCTGTTACCTAAAATGCTGCACCGTAGTGCTTCTACCAGAAAATACTTGTGTTGATAATTGATTGGTGCAGCACTGACATAGATGCCTACTTTTGCTTGGTTAGTTTCAACTTGAGAGAGAAGTTTTACTTGCTGCGAAGGATCGACCGTTGGATAAAGTGTGAGACGAGCTAATGAATCATAGTAATAATAAACTGGTGCAGAAGGCATTCCCATACCAGCTTTAAGATATTTTTCGCCTGCATCTGCATCCTGAATTCCAACAGCAATATCTCTAAACAAGAAGCTCAACATCAACTTACATAGATAAAATAGATGGAGGGCTACTTCATCATTTTCTTTACATAGTCTTGATAGGTACTCCGCTTCATCGCTAGCATCACTACCAAGACAGCTTGGAGTTTCGCTAAACTCAGTAAGGTTTTTGATAGAATAACGCAGGATATGTGCCCAACTTAAAAAATGTTGATTTGTTGCAAACTTTGCTTGATAAATAGCAAGTTCTTCTAGTAATTTTTCTAGCCCCTCTGCACCACTTAAATAGGTGTACATTAACCTAAACGAAGTGGAAACAAGTGAGTGAACTGAATCTCCTGTTTCTAATCCAACTTGATAGGACTCCTTCAATAAATTAATCGCTTTTTGAATGCTTTCTCGATTCGATTGATTAAAGGCAGCAACCTTAAACTGAGTCATGCTCTGAACCGATCTGTCAGAGAATTTCTCCATGATTTTAAGTGCTAGCTGTCCAAATTGATACCCTTCTTCTAGCTTATTCAACACACTGCTGACAATAATCCCAAAATCTGCGTATCCCGGTGCAGAAAAAGGTGAATTACCGTATTTAAGCGATAAATTGACCTCTTCACAGGCAATAATTGGAAAAAGGTGAGGAGCCGCCTGATGAACGGACGGAACCAGGCTAGTCATAATTCGTAAAGCAGCTAAAGCATTCGCATCTTGCATGACTGGGCAGTTTACTAACTCTTCGATCGCACAACTCGGTAAAGATGCCAGTGTATTTTCGACGTACTGTTGAATTTCTAAAGGGGTGACGGACTCAGGAAAACTTACCCCCAATTTCTGAAGGATTTCTCGACCAACAGTAATCGCCTGAAGCTGTTGATTTTGTACCTTATATGCTTGGAGTTTGACCTCATATACTTTCACCTGTCCGAGTAAGGTAGTAGTTTGTTGTAACACAACCTGAATCAGAGATTCCATCTGCTCAAAATCACAATTGAGCAATGCGACTTCTGCCGCTTCCTCGTACAAGCTTTGCCTCAGATTAGGATTAACATCCCAATCACTTGCCCTTAATAGCTGTATTCCCTGAGCGAGGTAATTCTGTGCTGCGCTATAGGCAGTTGATTCTTTGGCTTTGCGACCTGCCCTCAGATTTAATTGAGCATACTGCTCACACTGAGCGAGTGAGGAAAGAAGTGAAATGCCATAATTTAACTGATTGACAATCTCAAAAATCCGTTCATTTTGTTGCGCTTTGTCAGTATTTTCTAAAAGCAGTTGTCCAATGGCAAGATGAGTCAGTTGTTTCTGTTCCTCTGGAATCAACAAATAGGCAGCTTCTTGAACCCGATCGTGTAAAAACCGATAAGTCGGATTGGCTGAGGCTGGCAAAACTTCTTCACTATCCGATTGTGTAAAAAATTTATAGATTGTGGTAGTGGGAATTAATAAGCCTTCTTGTAATGCTTCCCATAAAATCATAGCTGTTGTTCCTACAGATTTCTCACTAACAATTATTAAAGTATTCAAATCAAACTCGGCTCCAATACAAGCCGCTAGTTTGAGAAGATTTTGAGTCTCTGTCTGCAATTTCTGTAATTGCAATGCCATAAACTCTACTACATCATCAGTAATTGCTAAGGCTTTGACTTTGGCAATATCGCACTGCCAATGGCAAATGTCCCAATCAAAACTAATTAACTTATCATCATGTAAGAGTTTGAGAAACTGGGTGGAAAAGAAAGGATTTCCTTGGGTTTTTTGATATACTAATTTAGTCAAAAGCTCGGTCAGGGATAATTGGCAATTCAGCGTATCTGCTACCAAGCAATTCATGTCTGATTCCCTTAACGGTGGCAAGGTCATTGTATTGACTGTTGCTCCAGTTTTTCCAATCTCATCTACAGTTAAAATAAATGGATGTACTGGTGAGACTTCATTATCGCGATAAGCTCCTAATACTAATAAATATTCCGTATCTTGTAGCAGTATTTTTAATAAATTCAGGGAGGCAGAATCTGCCCATTGCAAGTCATCCAAAAACATTACTAAGGGATGTTCTTGATGAGTGAAAACTTGCACAAACTTTTGAAATAGGAGGTTAAACCGATTTTGGGCAGCACTGCCTGATAGTTCTGTGGCTGGTGGCTGTTTGCCAATGATATTTTCTAACTCAGGAATTACGTCAATTAAGACTTGTCCGTTTTCTCCCACTGCTACTATAATTTGATTTTTCCAGGTTTGCAATTTGGCATCTGATTCAGATAGTAATTGCCCCATTAAGTCGCGGAAAGCTTGCACAAAGGCACTCAAGGGAATGTTGCGTTTAAATTGGTCATATTTGCCTTTGATAAAATAACCCCGTTGCCGAACAATGGGTTTATGTACTTCGTTAACTACGGCAGTTTTTCCAATTCCAGAAAATCCCGCCACTAGCATGATTTCGGTGTTACCTGTGCTGACTCTTTCAAAGGCAGCTAATAGTTGATTTACTTCGTTTTCTCTGCCATAGAGTTTTTCGGGGATGGTAAAGCGATCGCTGACATCTTTTTGAGCAATTTCAAAGTATTCAATTTGACCGATTTCTTGAATTTTAGTTGAACATTTTTCTAAATCAAACTTCACTCCTAATGCACTCTGATAGCGGTTTTCGACATTTTTTGCCATTAATTTACTAACGATTTCTGATAGTAGAGGCGGGATTTGTGGGTTGATTTCATGTACTAAGGGGGCGGTTTTAGCAATATGACAATGCACCAACTCCATCGGCTCTTTTGATTGAAAAGGTAACTCTCCTGTGAGTAATTCGTAAAAAGTAACTCCTAATGAATAAAAATCTGTGCGATAGTCAATTTCCCGATTCATTCTGCCTGTTTGTTCTGGGGATATATAACTAAGCGTCCCTTCTAATACATTAGGATTGATCGGTGTTTGGGTTTCTCTTGGCAGCAAGGATGCGATACTAAAGTCAATTAATTTAACTTGTTTAGTTGAGGGGTTAATTAAAATATTGCTGGGTTTAATGTCTTTGTGAATGATGCGATGGCGGTACAATATATCTAAGGCATTGCAGAGGGATCTCGCGACTTCTAAAAATTCTCTCAATGAGAATGCGTTTTTCCCTTTGACTGCCCATTCCTGAAGAGAAATCCCGCCAAAGTCTTCCATCACTAACGCACAGCCATTTTCATAGGGTTCCAGGCTGTAGGTTTGGACGATACTAGGTGAATTAAGGTTTTTGGCAATAGTATATTGATTGCGAAACTGCACCAGTTCGCTAAAGGTGGGATAGTCGTTCTTCAGCAGTTTGATGACGACAGGTAATTGGTCTGAAGTACGGATAGCCCGATATACCAAGGTGCGACTTCCTGAATAAACTGTGGAGATAATTTGATAGTTGGGAATTTTAACCTTTGTAGGAGTGTCGCTATTTTTGTCAAAGTTATTCATGGCTATTGTTGTTTGATAATTGATGAGCGAGTGCTTGCTTAAATGAATCTGAAGAAGAGAGAGAATTAACTTTTTTGTTCGGTCTGAGTGGGTAAGGTGACGATCAATTCAGTTTCTGTTCCCATTATAGAGTTGACGTTCAGGGAACCCCTATGTTTTTCGACGACGATTTGACGAGCGATAGCCAATCCCAAACCCGTCCCTTTCCCCACTGCTTTTGTCGTAAATAAATGGTCAAATATTTTTTGTTTGACTGATTCATTCATCCCCTGACCATTATCAGCAATACTAATTTTTACGCCGTTATCTACTAAGGAGGTTTGAATGGTAATGCGGTTGGGATTAGCCTTGATTTCGGCAAAGCTGCGATTTGTATTTGATTCTTCCAGTGCATCGATCGCATTGGCGAGAATGTTCATAAACACCTGGTTAAGCTGTCCGGGGAAGCATTCGATCTCGGGAATATTCCCGTAGTGTTTCACTACTTCAATAGCGGGTCGCCGATCGTTAGCTTTCAATCGATACTTGAGAATTAAAATCGTGCTATCTATCCCCTCGTGGATATTAAAAGGAACTTTGTAGTCTTTGTCAGCCCTAGAAAAGGTACGGAGCGTCGTGCTGATATCTTTGATGCGATCGCATCCAACTTTCATGGAGTCAATCATTTTAGGCAAGTCTTCGATGATATAGTCTAAATCGATATCTTCGGCATGGTCTGCAAGCTCTGTTTCTGGGGCGCGAGATCGATAGAGATTGAGATGCTCCACTAAGTCTTGCACCGTTTGCTGGGTTTCATTCAAATTGCCCCAAATAAAGCCGACGGGGTTGTTGATTTCATGAGCAACACCTGCTACCAGATTTCCGAGTGATGCCATTTTTTCGCTTTGCACCATTTGCAGTTGGGTGTTCTGCAAATCTGCCAGAGTCTGTTCGAGTTCCTGTGATTTTTGAATCACCGCTGCTTCTGCTTGCTTGCGATCGGTAATATCAATCAGCATTCCATCCCAAACGATTTCTCCGTCTTCTCTACGTTCTGGCTGAGAAGCGGCTTTCACCCATTTCACATTCCCATTGGGAGTAATAATCCGCCACTCATGTTGAAATTGGGTGAGCGTTTGAGCGGACTCGATAACTGCCCGAAACGTCTCTGCTCGATCGTCGGGATGTTCAAAATCGCGTAGGCTGTATTTTCCTACAATCATATCCTCTGCCGCCACTTCATAGAGTGTTTGACATCCAGAACTGACGTAGGGCATTGAAGCAGAACCATCGGCTTCAATCCGAATCTGATAAATCAAGCCAGGCACGTTGTTGGCAAGTTTCTGAAAGCGGGCTTCACTAATCTTTAACTCTTCCAGAGACTGTTCTAGCTGTTGAGCATAGTTCTGCGATCGCTCATAAAGTCGGGCATTTTCTATAGAAATTGCCGCTTGAGCGCAGAGTAAATTGAGCAGTTCGATGCGATCGCTCGTGAACGCCCCCGTTACTAAATTATTTTCTAGATATAAAATGCCCCGCAACTTCCCTTGATGCAAAATCGGGCTGCACAAAATACTCTTCGGCTGCTGACGCATGATATACGGGTCATTTATTAAGGTCGGATCGGCACTAGCATCCAGCAGCACAACAGTCTGCCTATCGTGCTTGACTTTGTAAATTAGTCTGTGAGGAATTTCCTGACTCTCTTCAACCAGAAGGCGCTGCAACACGACCGGCTCTGACCCCAGGGTAATTGACCCTTTAATTAGCAGGTGTTCGTCTCGCAACAGCATTAACACGCATTTATCGGCTCCAGCATTTTCGATGACGATTCTAAGCAACGATGAAAGTAGTTTGGACAGTTCGATTTCACCTGAAATAGCATGAGAAGCTTTGAGGATGGCACAGAGGTCGAGGGAATTGGAGACAGTGGAGGAGGAACTGGTGGAGGTGACGGTTCCTACTGCAAAGACGGTTTCGTTGACCGAGAGGGCAGAGTGAGCTTGCCTGAGGATAGGAGCCAGCAGTTGCCCGTAGCGACGTTCTAGGTCTGCAACTTTGGCTTTGGCTCCCCAGCGAGCATAGCCGTAGTAGGCTTCAATCAGGTATTCCCCAGCGATGCGTTGTTTGTTCCATTCCAGATAGAATTTGGCGGCGAGTTCATTGGCTAAGGCTGCATCGTTGGTGAACTGATGCTTTTGAGCCAGCGCGATCGCCTGGTCATAATCCTCAATGGCAGCGGCTTTGTCACCCAATACCCGATATCGCTCTGCTTCCACCAGATGCCATTTGTGCAAGTGATTCATCGGGGCATTGTGCGCTGATTGGTGCAGAGCTGCTTGATGGGTGGCAGCCACAGTCAGCAGTTCAATTTGCTCTGGTTCTGACCTGGTGGGTACAAGTGCCAGGTGCGTCAGCGCCGCATAGAAATGAAAAATGGGAATAAAAACCGTTCCTGATAGTACCATCCAACAGGGCTTGAGTTGGGTGAGGATATCGAGAGCAGCCGGATAATTGCCAAAGCAGTAGGCAAGCAGCAGTTTGAAGATGTAGACAACGACAATCATCATGAGTTCGTTATCCTGCTGGTGCTTGGGCAGCATCACGGTTTCATCATAGGCAGTACCCATTAGGCGATCGGGCTGGCTCACCGTTTCTCGCAAATTCTGTACCGTTTGCCACGTCATGTCCAAAAGAAAACGCGCTGAATCATTGTTCATCTGAGCCATAGCAGCACTGTAAGCTGCTAATTCGGGTTCCAACAGGTCTAGTTCTACACCTGCGAAAAAAGCCAGATGGGAGTAGCTCCCGATGTCGTAGCCAGCACTGAGCAGATTTCCTGTTTCCATGCCTGCCTTGTAACTCTCTTTCAACGTCACAAGTGCTGCCCGCAACGCTTCCTGGTGAGGTTGAATGAAAAACCCAAACTTCCCCAGAGTGATGCACTTCATGCTTTGAGTATTCACCTGCTCTAGCACCGCGAGTGCTAATCGACCAAACTTATAGCCAGTTTCAACTTCGCCCAAAAAAGCACACAGCACCATGCTATGAATCACATAGCCGATCGTTGAGGCGGGGGCATTGCCAAACTCCAGCGATAATTGCACCATCGTCGCGCCCAACAGAGGCAGGAATCGGGGCATTGCCTGTAGAATCGGTGAAAATAATATTCCTAACAGTTGGATGGCGGCTTGGGCATTGGGGTCGCTCATCACGGGCAACTCAACCAGTTCGGCAATCTCTCTGCCGCTTAGTTGCTCCTTGAGCTGCTGTAAAGCATTGCCAATCAGGGCTTCGTCTGCTTCTGTCGAAAACTCTACCCCCAATTGCTTCAGTGCCTTTGTACCTACGGCGATCGCGTGCAATGTTTGGTTACGAGCCGTGTGTGCGGCGATTTGAATTTCGTAGATTTTCACTTTGTCGAGAATCGTCTGTGCCTGCTGCAAGACGAATGCGGCAAGCTGCTCCATGCCCTCAAAGTCACTATTCAAGTAACTGGCTTCGGCTGCGGCTACATACAGATTGAGCGTCAATTCGTACTGAGTTTCCCAGCAGTCTGGCGAAAGTAACTCCAGCCCGTTTTGCAAATAAACCCTTGCGGCAGCATACGCAGTAGCACTTCTAGCCTTACTTCCCGCTTTCAAGTTCAGTTGTGCTAGAGTTTGCCGTTCCTGCGGTTGCGCGATTAACTCTATGCCTAAATTTAAATGCCCGACAATATCAAAAATCTTGTCTTCTCGGTCTATTTCTGAGAGCTTTTGCTGGAGCAATTGTCCCATTTGCAGGTGGGTTGCTTGTTTCTGGTCAGAGGGAATTAAAGAATAGGCGGCTTGCTGGACGCGATCGTGCAAAAATCGATAGGTCGGATTAACTGTATCTTCTGCCTGGGACTGTTGTGCATCCTGAAAAAACTTGTAAATCTGGCTCGTGGGTAAAACCAAGCCTTCCTGCAAGGCTTTCCACAATGCTGTTGCGGCATCGGTTGGCGATCGTTCTGAAACGATCGCCAATGTTTCTAAATCGAATTTTGCTCCCACACAAGCAGCTAACTTCAGTATTTCTTGAGTGGCTTCTGGCAACTTTTGTAATTGCAGCGCCATGAACTCCACCACATTATCGGTGAGCGAGAGCGATCGCACTGCTACCATATCGCACTGCCAGTGTCCAACTTGCAGATCGTAGGCAATGTAGCCCTCCTGATGCAGGGCTTTGAGAAACTGCGTGGCAAAGAAAGGGTTGCCTTTGGTTTTTTGATAGATTAACTCTGTCAGCGGTTGCGCTAGAACTGTGGAACAACTGAGGGTATCGGCAACCAAACGATTGATGTGAGATAGACTTAACGCGGTGAGGGTAAGGGTGCTGATAGTTGCTGAGTCTTTCTTCATCTCTTCCAATGTCAGCATTAGTGGATGAGCGGGGAAGACTTCATTATCTCGGTATGCCCCGATCGTCAGCAGATAGCCCACCTCGCTTTGACTCAGCAAGACTTGGATCAAGCTCAATGAGGCTGAATCTGCCCACTGCAAGTCATCGAGGAACATCACTAACGGATGTTCTGCTTTAGCGAATACGGCAATGAATTTCTGGAATAGCAAGTTGAAGCGGTTCTGAGCGGCACTACCTGAGAGTTCTGGAGCAGCAGGTTGTTTGCCTATAATCTGTTCGAGTTCGGGAATGACTTGAATTAGGACTTGCCCGTTCTCACCCAAAGCTGAGAGGATTTTGTCTTTCCAGTGCGCCACCTGAGTATCGCTTTCACTCAATAGTTGTCCCATCAAGTCCTGTAAGGTTTGCACAAAGGCACTCAACGGGATGTTGCGGTTGAACTGGTCATATTTACCTTTGATGAAGTAGCCCCGTTGTCTGACAATTGGCTTGTGGACTTCATTCACCACTGCGGTTTTGCCAATTCCAGAAAAACCTGCCACTAGCATCATTTCTGTTGCGCCTAAGCTGACTCTTTCAAAGGCTTGGAGCAGGGTTGCTGCGTCGGTTTCTCGTCCGTAGAGTTTGTCGGGGATGAGGAAGCGATCGCACAGATCCCGTCGCCCAATCTCAAAGCCCTCAATCTTACCAGTTTCTTGAAGTTGATGTAAACAATTTTCTAAATCAGCTTTCAGTCCCAAGGCACTTTGATATCTATCTTCCGCATTTTTCGCTATTAACTTTATGACAAGATCGCATAAAACTTGCGGAATCTCTTTTCCGTTTTTCTCCCTTAAGTCCGGTGGATTTTTGGCAATATGACAATGTACTAACTCCATCGGTTCGTTTGATTCAAAAGGCAATTTTCCTGTCAGTAATTGGTAGAAAGTCACACCTAAAGAATAAAAATCAGTCCGGTAGTCAATCCCCCGATTCATTCGTCCTGTTTGTTCTGGGGAAATATAAGCTAGTGTTCCTTCTAAAACATTGGGATTGATGAGTGATTGGGTTTCCCGTGGTAGCAAGGATGCAATACTAAAGTCAATTAATTTGATTTGTTTGGTTGAGGGATTAATTAAGATATTACTGGGTTTGATGTCTTTATGAATAATGCGATGACCGTACAATATATCTAAGGTATTACAAAGTGCGATTGCAATTTCCAAAAACTCTCTCAAAGAGAGGAGTTTTTTCCTTTTTACACCCCATTCGTGAAGAGAAATTCCCCCAAAGTCTTCCATCACTAACGCATAGCCATTTTGATAGGGTGACAAGCTATAGGTTTGGACTATTAGCGGTGAGTTGAGATTTTTGGCAATAGTATATTGATTGCGAAACTGTACCAATTCGCTAAAGGTGGGATAGTCATTTTTCAGCAGTTTGATGACCACAGGTAATTGGTCTGATGTACGGATAGCCCGATATACCAAGGTTCGACTTCCTGAATAAACTGTGGAGATAATTTGATAGTTGGGAATTTGAATGATTGTGGGAGGATTACTGTTTTGGTCGGAGGGATTCATGTTCATTGTTGTTTGAGATTTTATGAGTTAGTAATTGATTGAATTAGTTGAAATGTCAGGGAAAATTAACTTTTGTGTTCGGCTTGAGTTGGTAAGGTAATGATAAACTCTGTTCCTTTACCCAGTAGAGAAGTACAGTTCAATTTTCCACCGTGAGTTTCTTCCACAATTTGACGCGCGATCGCTAATCCCAAACCCGTTCCTTGACCCACACTCTTAGTAGTAAATAAATTATCAAAAACTTGCTCCCGCACCGCTTCACTCATGCCAATACCATTGTCTTTAATCCGAATTACTACCTGTTGTCTATCGCCAGATAATTCTGTATGGACGATAATTTGATTGGGATTGGCTTTGATCTCTGCATAAGTACGTCCAATATTTGATTCATTCACAGCATCGATCGCATTCCCCAATATATTCATAAATACCTGATTTAATTGTCCGGCATAGCATTCGATTTTTGGTAAATCACCACAGTCATTAATAACTTGAATTTCTGGGCGGGAGTCATTGGCTTTGAGGCGATGCTTGAGAATCATAATTGTACTATCAATCCCCTCGTGAATATTACAGGCCACGGGGCGATCGGTATCAGCACGAGAAAATGTCCGCAAGCTGATGCTAATGTCTTTAATCCGGTTTACTCCTTCTTGCATCGAGCCAACTAACTTAGGTAAGTCTTCACGGATGTAGTCGAGGTCAATCGCTTCAATTTCCTCTTGAATTGCCGCACTGAAATTAGCAGATTCTTGCTGAACTAAATCCAGCAATCCAAACAAATCTTTGATGTAGTCTAAAGCGGGCTGAATATTGCCAGAAATAAAGCCAACTGGGTTATTAATTTCGTGGGCAACACCAGCCACCAAATTGCCCAGAGCTGACAATTTTTCGCGTTGAATGATTTGGAGCTGAGCTGCTTGTAATTCAGCAGTTTTTTGCGCCACTTGCTGTTCTAAAGTTTGAGTCAAGAGACGCAACTGTAAATGAGTTTTCACCCGGGCTAACACTTCTTGTTCTTGAAAGGGCTTGGTAACGTAGTCTACTGCACCAAGTTTAAGCCCTTTAACTTTGTTGTCTACATCAACCAGAGCGGTCATAAAGATAATCGGAATATCACAAGTTTTGGCATTAGCTTTAAGGCGTTGGCAGGTTTCAAATCCATCAATTCCCGGCATCATTACATCCAGTAAAATCAGATCGGGAGGTCGCCGCTCAACTTGTTGCAGGGCGCGTTCGCCACTGGTAGCGATCGCCACCTTATACCCCGCATTACTCAACGCTTCCGAGATGACATCCAAATTGGTGGGAGTATCATCAACAATTAAAATTAAGCCAGTTAAACCTGTCGTCATAGTTGCCCTCCAAATTTTAACTATTATTAGTGAGATGTTGTTGAATTAATTCCTCGATCTTCTCAGTTTGGAATTGCTTAGCTAATTGTATTACTTGCTGAATAAAGGGCTGATAGCGCTCATCCTTTTGCCCAATTTGATCGGCGGTTTCTGCCAGTTCTCTGAGCAAGCCATCCTGTGCCAGTTCTAGTAAAATTTGCAAGTCCGCCGCCGATGGGGGAATTAGTTCTTTCGTGGATACTTCATTATTGCTTGTTGTTAACTCAGTTACATCATATTTCCAGATGAGTTGTAAATGTTTGGCAAGCAAAATCAACAACTCCTCTGCATCAACGGGTTTGGCCAGAAAGTCATCTCCACCCATATCTAAGCTTTTCTGCTGGTCTATTTCTGCCACCGATGCCGAAGATACTATCACCCGTAAATGCTTGATATCCTCCGAGTTTCGTAACTTTTTGAGCATTTCAAAGCCCTCCATTACTGGCATCGCTAAGTCAGTTATAACTAAATCTGGCAGTTTTTCTAGAGCTTTTTCTAAGCCTTCTTGACCATTTTGTGCTTCAGTAAAGCTGAATCCTAGTGGTTCTAATAGATTGATTAATACCGATCGATTCTCCCAGCGATCGTCCACAACCAAAATATGTTTCGGCGCGCCTTCATAGCCAATAATGATCCGTCCTTTACTAACAGAATTTTGTTTTGCCCAATTTTTGGCGATCGGCAGTGCCACCTCAAAGAAGAAGTTACTGCAGACTCCAAGCTGGCTGTCCACCTGAATTTCGCCACCCATTAATTGCACGATTTTTTGGCTGATAGCTAAACCTAAGCCAGTGCCTTCTAATTGCCGTTTCCGATCTCCTACTTGCTCAAATTCCCGGAAGAGTCGGCTTAATTGCCCCTCTGCAATCCCCACTCCTGTATCTTTGATTTGAAATTTCAGGCGGAGAATTTGGGTACTTACCTCTAGCACCTCTACCTTGAGAGTAACACTGCCTCGATCGGTGAACTTAATGGCATTGCCCAACAGGTTAATCAGGACTTGACGGAGGCGTTTCTCATCGGCTTCTATTCCTTCTGGCAGGTCTGAGTCGGATTGATAGATAAAGTCGAGATTTTTCTGATCGGAGCGGACTCGACAAATTTCAACTACTCCTTGCAGGAAGGAGGGCAAATGTATAGCACTGGGGGCAAGGTCAAGTTTCCGGGCTTCGATTTTGGAGATATCTAATATATCGTTGATCAAGGTTAGGAGATGGGAGCCGCACTGATACATAATTTGCACTCCGTGGCGTTCTTTATCTGGCAAAACTTTAGAGCGATTCAAAATTTGGGCATAGCCAATAATTCCATTTAGGGGGGTACGGAGTTCATGGCTCATGTTTGCCAGAAAATTACTTTTTGCCTGGTTAGCACTATCAGCTTGATCTTTGGCAATACTCAGTTCGGCAGTGCGTTCTTCGACACGGACTTCGAGTTCGGTAAAGGAGGTGCGTAGCTGTCCAGCCATTTGGTTAAAGGAGCTAGCTAGTGCTTCCAATTCACTGATACCTTTGACTTCCACAGTTTGATCTAGAGTACCAGAGGCGATCGCTTCACTTGCTTGCTGTAATTTTAGAATCGGTCGAGCAATCCAGCGCGAAGTAAATATACCCAAGATAGTTGCCACAACTAATGCCCCCAAACAAAGCAGGATAGTAGTGCGGGTGTTGGCATCAATTTGTGCCATGAAGTCTGATTCTGGTACTACAATGACACTGAGCCAATCAATGCCTCGTTCATCTCGAATAGTGGAAACTTGCACCAATTGCCGCTGCTCCGCCAGCATAAACTCAAGTTGCTGACTCTGCTCAATATCATTGAAATTACCAAAGCGATCGAGGATTGCTTTGGCTGTGGCACTAATTACCGGACTTTCCGACTTGATAGCGGGAATTTGTTCCAACGTATTTTTTTTAGCATCAATAATGTAAGGGCTTTCAATCTTGGAACTGGCAATCAGGTTGCCCGATCGATCGATGATAAAGGTTTGTCCGGTCTGACCTACTTTTAGCGTGCTGAGGAAATGATGAATTTTCTCAATCCGAAGGATGCTATTTTGAACGCCTAAGAACACGCCATTTTTGTCATAGATGGGTTGGGTTAAAGCAATTGAAGCGACTTTTACAGCGATGCCCAAATAAGGATTTGTCCAGATTGGTCTTCCAGCTTTCTGGGCATTTTTATACCAGGGGCGAGAGCGGGGGTCAAAATTTGCTTGAGTTTCTATCAGCAGAGCCCGTTCACCTTTTTGATCGAGTTGGTAGATTTTGCGCTGAGGTAGATCCGCTTTGTTCCCAACCAAAGCCATAATGCCTTTATTTTGTCTATCCTCTACTTGTATACTCGTACCGTCAGCCAGACTAACTTGCATGACTTCGACCGTATTTTTGCTGACTAACTGCCAAAAAGTCCGTTCCAGTTTGGTGACATCGGTTAAATCAATCTGCTCCTCTTGAGCAGCCGCGATGATAGTTTGTCCAGCAACATAAGGTTTTTCTAAGTAGTTGAGAACTTGGAGGTTAATGCGATTGCTCATCTCTTGACGCAACTGGGTGGAAACCTCATTGACGGCTATCTGTCCATTTCGCAGGGACAGATAGCCAATCAGTCCGACGGCGGCAAAGACTTGCAATACAAACGGAACTACTAGCACAAGTCTTAAAGGTATGGTTTTATGTGGATTCATGTTAGACCTAGATAATGGTTCACTTGGAGATTTACCGAAATAAGGTGAGCAAGCCTGATGTTTTGCAATAATGCTCGTTAATTTGGTAGTGTTTCAAATGTGTTGATATAATATTCAATGCTCTTCTATTCCCTTAGATGACAGGGATAGCGATCGAAAACACAGTCCCCTCGCTAGGGACAGAATCAACTTTAATTTGTCCGTGATGTTTTTCTACTACAATTTGACGCGCGATCGCTAATCCCAAACCCGTGCCTTTCCCTACACTCTTAGTAGTAAATAAATTATCAAAAACTTGCTCCCGCACCGCTTCACTCATGCCAATACCATTGTCTTTAATCCGAATTACTACCTGTTGTCTATCGCCAGATAATTCTGTCTTGACGATAATTTGATTGGGATTGGCTTTGATGTCGGCATAATTACGTCCAATATTTAACTCATTCACAGCATCGATTGCATTCCCCAAGATATTCATAAATACCTGATTTAATTGTCCGGCATAGCATTCGATTTTTGGGATATTGCCATAGTCCTTAATGACTTGGATTTCGGGGCGAGTGTCGTTGGCTTTCAGACGATGTTTAAGGATCATAATTGTGCTATCAATGCCCTCGTGAATATTACAGGCCACGGGGCGATCGCTATCCGCACGCGAGAATGTCCGCAGACTAATACTAATGTCTTGAATTCGCTTCACGCCTTCTCGCATCGAACCTACTAACTTGGGTAAGTCTTCTCGGATGTAGTCAAGTTCAATGGTTTCGATTTCCTCTTGAATAGCTGGATGTAGTTGAGGATATTTTTGCTGCACTAGATCGAGCAACCCAAACAAATCGTTAATGTAATCTAAGGCTGGGGTAATATTCCCAGTCAGGAAGCCGACAGGGTTGTTGATTTCGTGAGCGACACCAGCTACTAAATTACCCAAAGCTGACATTTTTTCACCTTGGATAAGTTGGATTTGAGCTTGTTGAAGTTCTCGTAGAGTCTTTTCTAGAGCTTCTGACTTTTGTTGACGTTCAGTTTCGGCGCGTTTGCGATCGCTAATATCCAGCACATTACCAAGAATCACTGCTTTGCCATCGAGGATGATGCGGTTGAGCGTGACATCGACCTCAAAGACTGTATTAGAATCAATTTTTCTGACATTCCACTCAAATTGAATTATTTCCCCAGCTAAGACCCTTCTCCACCAGTCTTCTACCAGATGGAACGGATTATCCGGTGTAGAATAGTGATCCAAGATCGAGCATTGCAGTGCTTGCTCTCGCTCCACACCAAACATTTCTAGCAGTCGGTTATTAACATCCAGCACCTTGCCATCCAGATCGTGAATTATGATGGCACTACGGACGCTGTTGAAGATAGTGCGGAGGTTCTGTTCGGAAATTTGCAGGGCTGTTTCCGCAGCTTTATATTCCGCTTCGCTGCGTTTACGATCGCTCACATCAAAGACAACACCATCCCATACAGTTGACTCATCGGCTCGTCGTTCTGGTTGAGATATTGCTTGCACCCATTTTATCGTGCCGGACGAGGTGACACTGCGCCATTCATGATTAAATGGGGTCAGGGTTTGGGCAGATTTGGTAATTGCTTGTTCAAGATCAGCAAGATCGTCGGCATAAACTGCATCGAAGACATTAATGATTCCTGCCATAACCATTTCTGGCTCAGCTTCATACAGATCGATGCAACCAGAACTGGCGTAGGGCATTGACTTAGCACCATTGGCAGCCAACTGGAATTGAAAGACCATCCCTGGAATATTGTCAGCCATCTTATGGAAGCGGGCTTCGCTGGCACGGAGTTCTGTCAAAGCTTGTTGTGACTGTTGATAGAGGCGGGCATTTTCGAGGGAAATTGCTGCTTGGGAGCAGAGCAGATTGAGCAGTTCAACGCGATCGCTTGTAAAGGCTCCAATTGTCAGATTATTTTCCAAATATAAAATCCCAATCAACTTACCTTGATTGAGAATTGGACTGCAAAGCACACTTTGAGGTTGGTGTTTTTCAATGTAACTATCTCCAGAAAACTCAGTATATAACCTAGCATCTACCAGTACCAGAGGCTTCAAACTCCGCTTAACAGTATTCACCAAAGCGATCGCCACATTCTGACTTGATTCTAGCGGCATCGGTGGTAATAGCTCAGGTTCTTGTCCCTGTTCCACAAAGCCTGCTACCTGTAACTCAATATCTTGTTTTAGCAGTAAGACACACTTACTAGCCCCAGCATTTGTCATCACTATTTGTAACAGAGTAGTCAAGAGTCGATCGAGTTCAATTTCCCCTGAAATCGCTTGAGATGCCTTGAGCAGAGTTGCCAAATCTAGAACTTCCGAGGCTGTGCTAGAAGAGCGGTTATAAGCCATCGTTTCCAGGGTAAGAGTTTCCTTAAAAGAGGTAGAAGATCGGGGTGGCTGAAGGAGAGGATCGAGGAGTTGAGGATAACGTTGTTCTAAATCAGTAACTTTGGCTTGGGCTCCCCATCGGGCATAACAGTAATAGGCCTCAATCATGTAGGCTTGAGCGACTTTTTCTTTGTTCCATTCCCAGTAAAATTTAGCTGCTAGTTCGTTGGCGAGAGCTTCTTCTTGTATCAAGGCGTTTTGACTGGCGGCTGCTATCGCGCGATCGTACAGTTCAATTGCCGATAATTTATCTCCAGAAATACGCGCCATTTCTGCTGAAATTAGCTCGGAGGCAGCGCTAAAATTCTCCGAGCAGTTTTGCGCCCAAACAGCTAATTGCTGTTTATACTCTATCAACTTTTGCCACACATCGGATTGTTTGGCCTGTGGTATTCGATCGTAACGTTGGCATAACAATAGAGCATAGATAAAGCGATGTCTGGCATAGGGAAGTAAGCCTTGGGGAGCAACATTAACAATCTCAGCTTCAGCTTTATCGGCAGATTCTAAAGCTGACTCTGGGCAATTGCAGAGGTAGAGAATTTGGCTTTTAAGAATAGTATAAATACAGATCACTTGCCAGTTTTTATGTTTTCGGCAGCGTTCGAGATACTCATCTTCTATAGTTTCCGACCAAGTTTTTGTTCCTCTCAACTTGGCTACAAGCATTTGACCACCAGTTAGTAGATCGATAGACCATTGATTTTTTTGCTGTTGACTAAAAGCCAGCGATTGATTAATTTCTGCCTCTAATTGCTTCAGTTCTACTCCCTGGTAAAAACGACAGTACATATTGTGTCCAAAAGCATAAGCAGCATATTGTAAATTGCTTGATTCCCAACCAATTTGATAGGAATTTTGGTAATCTTGGCTGGCTACCTTAAGAGGGTGAGACCAATGACGGAGAGAACTACCAATCATTAAATAGGCTACACTTTCAGCCGAACTATTATTAAACTTGGGCATTAATTGCAGCGTTAAATTGATTAACTCACTTGTATTTTGATAGTTATTTAAAGCATAACCACGTAAGCCACCGTAGGCTGGGTAAATATAGCCTATTTCAGGCGTATTACCATACTGCAAACACAAATTAACAGCCTTGGCACAAATGACTGACCACAGACGCTGATGCGATCGATAGGTGGGCGGGCCCATAGCAATAGCTAACTTTGTAGCCATTTTTTTCTCAGGATCGGTCATCATGGGTAAATCACTGAGAGAAGCAATCCCTCGGCTTTCTAAGATGGCTTGAGCAGTCGCAATTTCGCGATCGCGTACCACCTCAAAATCCTCATCGGTAATATCAATACCAAACAAGGATAAAGCTTTAATCCCCGCAGCAATAGCTTCTGGATACTCAGCTCGTAGGGTATATTGAATAATTGCCAAGTTGTAAATCTCAGCCTTTTCTAGGGCAGTTCTTGTCCGTTCGAGAGTGCGATCGATCCAGATTTGTGATGCTTCAATATTGCCATTCAAATATTCAACTTCAACCCGTTCTTTGTGGAGCGCAAAGCATAATTCATATTGAATATTCCAACAGTCTTCTCTCAATAATTCCATGCCAGTAGTTATATACTCACAGGCAACAGTATATGCCGTAGAAGTTTTAGCTTTTCGTCCTGCCAATAAGTTTAATTGGCTCAATCTTTCCTGTTCTTCTGGATCGTTTAATAAGTAGCGACCGCGATTTAGTTGATTGGCAATCTCGAATAAGATTTCCTCACGCTCTGCCAAAACAGTATTTCTTAAAAGTAGTTGACCGATATGTAGATGTGTTGCTTGCTTGCGCTCGTTCGGAATCAGAGAATAGGCAGCTTGCTGGACGCGATCGTGCAAAAACCGATAAGTCGGATTAGCCGCTGCACTAGAAACAGACTCATTATCAGATTGAGTAAAGAACTTATAAGCTTCCGTAGTCGGAATAATCAAGCCTTCTTGCAAAGATTTCCATAAAGCAGTAGCAGCAACTTCTGCCGACTTTTCACTAACGATTGCCAAAGTAGCTAAATCAAACTGCGACCCAATACAAGCGGCTAATTTAAGCATTTCCTGAGTAGGAAACGGCATTTTCTGCAATTGCAGTGCCATAAACTCTACCACATCATCAGTAATTGCCAAGGCTTTCACTTGAGCAAGATCGCACTGCCACCCCCCTTGCTTGGTAAGGGGGGATGAAAGGGGGGTGGGGGACACAGGGGGGTCAAAAGTAATCAGCCCATCGTCATGTAAAGCCTTCAGGAATTGCGTAGCAAAAAAGGGATTACCTTGAGTTTTTTGATACACCAGTTTTTTCAGAGGTTTGGCAATCTCTGAGCCGCAACTAAGAGTATCTGAAATCAATTGATTAATGTCATCTTTTTGCAAAGGAGCCAAGGTAATTGTATTCACCGTTGCCCCAGATTTAATAATCTCATCCACCGTCAAAATAAATGGATGAGTAGGAGACACTTCATTATCCCGATAAGCACCTAAAACCAATAAATGTCCCGTATCTTCCATCAACAGTTGCAACAATTTCAATGATGCCGAATCTGCCCACTGCAAATCATCTAAAAACATTACTAAAGGATGTTCGGCTTGCGTAAATACTTGCACAAATTTCTGCATCAGTAGATTGAAGCGATTTTGAGCCGCACTTCCCGATAGTTCTGGTGCTATTTGCTGTTTACCAATGATGCGTTCTAGCTCAGGAATTACATCAATCAAGACTTGTCCGTTGTCGCCAACTGCTGTCAAAACTTTGCTTTTCCATATTTGTAACTGAGCATCTGATTCTGATATTAATTGCCCCATTAAATCCCGGAAGGCTAGCACAAATGCGCTGAATGGAATATTGCGCTGGAACTGGTCATATTTGCCTTTGATGAAATAGCCCCGTTGTCTGACAATTGGCTTGTGAACTTCATTCACGACTGCGGTTTTGCCAATTCCAGAAAAACCTGCTACTAGCATCATTTCTACCCCCCTTAGTCCCCCCTTACCAAGGGGGGATTTAGGGGGGTTAGCTACTCTTTCAAAGGCAGCTAATAGACGATCGACTTCTTTTTCTCTACCGTACAGTTTTTCTGGTATCAGAAATCGGTCTGTAATATCTTCCTGTCCTAAATCAAAGGTCTGAATATTACCAGTTTTTTCTAAGTGAGCTAAACAAATTTCTAAATCATGTTTTAATCCTAATGCGCTTTGATAGCGGTTTTCAGCATTTTTTGCCATCAATTTACTGACAATATGCGATAAAACTATGGGGATTTTTGGATGGATTTGATGTATCGGTATTGACTGTTTGGCGAGATGACAATGCACCAGTTCCATCGGGTCACCAGAGATAAATGGTAAATGTCCTGTCAATAATTCATAAAAAGTGACACCTAGGGCATAAAAGTCGCTACGATAGTCAATACCGCGATTCATTCGTCCGGTTTGTTCGGGAGAGAGATAGGCTAATGTCCCTTCAAGGATTTGGGGATTCTGAATTTCTTGAGTTTCTCGTGGTAGGAGAGATGCAATACTAAAGTCAATTAGTTTTATTTGTTTAGTGTCGGGATTAATCAGAATATTAGCGGGTTTAATATCTTTGTGAATGACTCGGTTTTGGTAGAGATAGTGGAGAATGTCTGTTAGTTGCAGTGCCAGATTGAGAAATTCTGTTAAAGATAAAGATTTAGCAGGTTGGTTTTTATCAGTTGCGATATGGAGATAATTAGATAGGGAAATCCCTCCAAAGTCCTCCATCACTAAGGCATAGCTATTTTGGTATACTTCTAGAGTCAGAGGTTTAACAATACTGGGGAAGTTAAGATTTTTGGCAATAGTGTACTGATTGCGAAACCCGACGAGTTCGTTGAAATTCGGGTATTCGTTTCGTAGTAGTTTGATGATGACAGGAGTGCGATCGCTCTCTCGAATACCCCGATAAACGAGGGTGCGAGAGCCTGCATAGATTTGTTCTGCGAGCTGATACCCAGCTAGGGGAATGATGACATTCATTTTTTAGTCCTCAAAAAAATTTATCGACTATAACTCTAGGGTATAGTTTATCAACCCGATCGGGAAATGTCTTCAATTAATACTAATGTTTTTAACTTTATTGGCTAATTGTCTATATTGTTCTAATATCAACCTTTCGCAGCACGAGATCTGCGGACGAACCACAGGAGGATGTCATTCATTGCTGCATCACAACTATCTTGATTCTATTGTCTTGACGGGAATTGTAATCAAAAACTCTGCACCTTGACCTAACGCTGAATTTACTTCTAAAATACCAGAGTGTTTCTCAACAACAATCTGCCGTGCGATCGCCAATCCCAATCCCGTTCCTTTCCCTACTCCTTTGGTAGTAAATAACTCCTCAAAAATCTTGTCTCGCACTGCCTCACTCATGCCCACACCGTTATCTTTAATGCGAATAATCGCTTGATTTTTGTTTCCATCACTTTCGGTTTTAATAGTAATTTGATTGGCGATTCCTGCATAAGGTCGTCCTTGATTTGATTCATCCAGGGCATCGATCGCATTAGCTAACAAATTCATAAATACTTGATTCAACTGTCCGGCATAACACTCCACTTGTGGTAAGTTACCGTATTCCCTAATCACTTTGATTTCTGGACGAGTTTCGTTAGCCTTGAGGCGATGTTTCAGGATCATAATGGTGCTATCGATGCCATCGTGAATATTGCAAGCTACGGGATAGTTAGTATCGGCACGGGAGAATGTCCGTAGACTCGTACTAATATTCCGAATCCGCTTCACGCCTTCCCGCATCGAACCTACTAATTTCGGTAAATCTTCCCGGATGTAGTCCAGATCGATGTCCTCGATTTCCTCTTGAATCTCTGGATCGAGTTGGGGATATTTTTGTTGATACAAATCGAGCAATCCAAACAAATCTTTGATATGCTCTAAGGCTGGTTGAATATTACCAACCAGAAAACCAACTGGATTATTAATTTCGTGGGCTACACCAGCTATTAAATTCCCCAATGCCGACATTTTTTCGCTTTGAACTATTTTTATTTGAGCTTGTTTGAGCTCTGTAAACGCTTGTTGAGATTCTTGATACAAACGGGCATTTTCTATGGAAATGGCGGCTTGAGAGCAGAGCAAATTCAGAACCTCAACCCGATCGCTCGTGAATGCTCCAACCGTCACGTTATTTTCCAGATATAAAATTCCAATTAACTTACCTTGGCTAAGAATTGGACTACAAAGAATACTTTTAGGCTGGTGCTGCTCAATATAGGGATCGCCTGCAAACTGAGGATTTACCCTAGCATCAGCCAGTACCAGAGGTGCCAAACTCCGCTTGACAGTATTCACCAAACTAATTGCTACATCCAAACTTAATTCTAGAGGTATGGATGGTAATAGCTGCGCTTCCTGTTCCTCTTCTACAAGGGCTGTTACCTGTAAATTACTATCTTGTTTGAGTAGCAAAACACACTTACTTGCTCCAGCATTGGCGATCGCTATTTTTAGGAGAGTAGCTAAGAGTTTATCGAGTTCAATCTCCCCAGAAAGGGTTTGAGAAGCTTTGAGTAGACTAGCCAAATCTAGAACTTCAGAAATGCTACTAGAAGAGCGCGTAGAAGCAATAGTTTCCTGGTGGCTGATAGTTCCCTGGAAGGACGTAGAGGGATGAGATTGCTGAAGGATAGGAGCGATGAGTTGGCTATAACATTTTTCCAGATATTCTACTTTAGCCTTAGCTCCCCAACGAGTGTAGGCATAGTAAGCCTCGATCGCATAAAGTTGGGCAAGTTTTTCTTTACCCCATTCTAGGTAAAATTTCGCCGCCAGTTCATTAGCTAGTGCTTCTTCGTTGAGGAATTGATGCTCTTTAGCAAGGGAGATGGCGCGATCGTAGAATTCTAATGCCTCTGATTTGTGCCCTAAAACTCGGTAGCGCTCGGCTTCAACTAAATAAAATTTGTGCAGGTAATTTTCGGGAGCATGATCGGCCCACTTTTTCATCTTTTCCTGGTTTTTAGCTACCCGTTCAAGAATGTGTTGCTGTTGTGCCTCGGAAACCTGAGAATAGATTGCCAGATGCGCTAAAGAATCATAGGTGTAGCAGATTGGAACTATGAATAAACCTGTAGCGCCACCTATATATTTTTCGGCTGCGATCGCCGCTTCCACCGCCAACTCAAACTTGCCAAACAGATAACACAGACTCAGTTCGCTGGTATAGAAATAGTAAAGCACAGTCCGATCGCCCGATCGCTCGAGGGCTGGCACAATTTCCTCGCGATCGAAGGCATCTCCACTAAGCTGCCAAGGTTCAGCAGCATCGCCAATCATATTTAAAATTGCTTGCTGAAACACAGTTAGATGGCTAGTCACTCCTTCTTGCTTGAGGTGGGCGATCTGAGTTCGGAAGGCAGCACTCTCTCGACTGAGATCGCTTAGTTCTCTGCCCATAAACCAACAGTATGAGATGTAAATAAATCCGCAAATGATAGCTGCTTCTAAATCTCCTGTTTCCAGTCCCACTTGGTAGCCTTCCCGGAGAAAAGGTAAGCTGTTCTTGAGCGGTTCTTTCCAATGCCACACGCTACAGTAAATTCCGACATAGACTCTGGCTTTCATTTCTTTGGCATTAAAATGTTCTAGCAATAAAAGTGCTAGTTTTGCACACTGATAGCCGAATTCAATTTCTCCCGCTATCCCACAAAGTATCAGTCCATAGTAAGCATACCCATTTGCAGAGAATGAGGCATTGCCATATTGAACAGACAAATTTACCTGTTCGAGGACAATAAACGGTAAGAGCGCTGGAGTTGCAACAAAAGCAGAAGAAGAGACAGATTTAAGAATCCGTAAAGCTGCTAACTTGTTAGGATCTGTCATCTGAGGCAGAGTTATTAAATCCAGGGGTTGTCTTCCAGCCAGGATAGATTTCGTCGCCTCGAATGCCTTTGCAATATCTAATTGACTCGGTTGCTCTGGAAGACTGGTTCCTAGACGCTCCACACTCTTTAAGGCAATCTGCACTGCCTCTAGAAATTGATGTTGAGCTTGGGCAGCTTGAATTTGAACTTCATAGACCTTAATCGTATCCAACAGGTTTTTAGAGTGTTCTGTAATGATTGCTGCCAATTGTTTCATCTGAGCGAATTTGCCGCTCAGATAAGCGGTTTCAGTAGCAGCTTCGTATAGGGCTAAGGTTAGCTCGTACTGGGTTTGCCACCGCTCCTCATCTAACAAGGCGATGCCCGTAGTACAATACTCAAACGCGGCTGTATAGGCAGTTGCAGCTCTGGCTTTTTGTCCGGCTTTCAGGTTGAGTTTGGCAAGTTCTATTTGCCCAGCTTGATAGAGGATCAGCGATTTGCCGATATTAAGTTGGTTAACAATCTCAAACAGTTTTTCTTCTTTTTCAGTAGCAGATGTATGAGTCAGTAACAGTTGCCCTATTTTTAGGTGAGCGATCTGTTTTTGCTCGTCGGGAATCAGGGAATAAGCGGCTTGTTGGACGCGATCGTGTAGGAATTTATAAGTTTGGTTTGCAGCCGACTGGGTGGCAGTTAGGGAATCTGTTTGAATGAAGAATTTATAAATTTCTGTTGTGGGAAGAATGAAACCTTCTTGTAAAGCTCTCCAGAGAAATGCTGCTGTTTCTTCCGACGACTTTTCACCGACAATCGCCAGCGTATTCATATCAAACTGTGTCCCAATACAAGCAGCTAACTTGAGAAGTTCCTGAGTTTGTGTCGGTAGCTTCTGCAATTGCATAGCCATGAATTCGACAACATCATCGGTGATAGCTAAAGCTCTAAGTTGAGCAATATCGCATTGCCAATGCCGGATATCCCAATCAAAAGTAATCAGCTTATCGTCATGCAATCCCTTGATAAACTGGGTAGCAAAGAAAGGATTACCTTTGGTTTTTTGAGCCACTAATTTTGTTAAAGGTTCCGCAATAGGTAACTCGCAATTAAGTGTATCTGCTACCAACCGATTCAGCTCGGGTTCGCTTAACTGTGGCAAAGTAATTTTATTTACCCTTGCCCCTGTTTTGACAATTTCATTCACTGTGAATATCAATGGATGCACAGGGGAAACTTCATTATCCCGATAAGCACCTAATACCAATAAATATCCCGTATCTTCCATCAATAATTGTAGCAACTTCAGGGATGCTGAATCCGCCCACTGCAAGTCATCTAAAAACATCACTAAAGGATGTTCTTTACTTGTAAAAACTTGCACAAATTTCTGCATCAGCATATTAAAGCGATTTTGGGCGGCACTTCCTGATAGTTCTGCTGCTGGCGGCTGTTTACCGATGATGTTTTCCAATTCAGGAATTACCTCAATCAAAACTTGTCCGTTATCTCCCACTGCTGCTAAAATCCGGGTTTTCCATGTTTGCAGTTGGGTATCCAATTCGGAGATCAATTGCCCCATTAAGTCGCGGAAGGCTTGCACAAAGGCACTGAAGGGAATGTTGCGTTGAAATTGATCGTATTTGCCTTTGATAAAATAACCGCGCTGACGGACAATCGGTTTATGAACTTCATTGACAACGGCGGTTTTACCGATTCCCGAAAAACCTGCCACTAGCATCATTTCCGTTGTTCCCAGGCTGACTCGTTCAAAGGCAGCTAATAATTCAGTAACTTCTTTTTCTCTACCGTAGAGTTTTTCGGGGATAGTAAAGCGATCGCTGATATCTCCGTCTCCCAGTTCAAAAGATTCAATCTGACCAGTTTCTTGAACTTGAGTTAAACATTTCTCTAAATCATATTTCAGTCCTAATGCACTTTGATAGCGGTTTTCGGCATTTTTTGCCATCAACTTACTGACAATTTCAGATAAAACCAGGGGGATTTCTGGATGAAGTTGATGGATGGGTATCGCCTGTTTAGCGAGATGACAATGCACTAATTCCATCGCATCTTCTGAGACAAATGGTAACGAGCCTGTCAACAATTCATAAAAGGTCACACCCAGGGAATAAAAGTCACTGCGATAGTCAATGCCTCGATTCATCCGTCCGGTTTGTTCGGGAGAAAGATAGGCTAATGTTCCTTCTAAGACATTGGGATTTTTTATTTCTTGGGTTTCTCGCGGTAGGAGGGATGCGATACTAAAGTCAATTAGTTTAATTTGTTTGGTTTCGGGATTAATTAAAATATTGGCGGGTTTGATATCTTTGTGAATGACTCGGTTTTGGTAAAGATAGTGGAGAATGTTTGTGAGTTGCAGAGCCAGATTGAGAAATTCTGTTAAAGATAAAGATTGAGCAGGGTTGTGAGCGTTAGCAACCCTGAGATAAGTAGATAGAGATACTCCTCCAAAATCCTCCATGACTAAGGCATAGCTATTGTGGTATACTTCAAGAGTCAAGGGGTGGATAATGCTAGGAAAATTAAGATTTTTAGCAATGGTGTACTGATTGCGAAACCCGACAAGTTCGTTGAAATTCGGGTATTCGTTTCGTAGTAGTTTGATGACGACAGGAGTGCGATCGCTCTCTCGAACACCCCGATAAACGAGGGTGCGAGAGCCTGCATAGATTTGTTCTGTGAGCCGATACCCAGCTAGGGGAATGATGACATCCATTTTTTAGTCCTCAAAAAAATTGATCGACTATAACTCTAAGGTATAGTTTATCAACCAGATCGGGAAACATCCCCAATTGATACTAATGTTTTTAACTTTATTGGCTAATGGTCTATATTGTTCTAATATCAACCTTTCCCAGCACGAGATCTGCGGACGAACCACAGGAGGATGTCATTTATTGCTGCATCACAACTATCTTGATTCTATTGTCTTGACGGGAATTGTAATCAAAAACTCTGCACCTTGACCTAACGCTGAATTTACTTCTAAAATACCAGAGTGTTTCTCAACAACAATCTGCCGTGCGATCGCTAACCCCAACCCCGTCCCTTTACCGACTTCCTTCGTCGTAAATAAATCATCAAAAATCTTGTCTCGCACCGCCTCATTAATGCCAACCCCATTGTCTTCGATCCGAATCACAACTTGTTGCGGCTCGCCCGATAATTTGGTTTCGATAATAATTTTATTAGGAGCCGCTTTAATCTCTGCAAAGCTCCGTCCAGTATTTGATTCATCCAGAGCATCGATCGCATTACTCAACAGATTCATAAAAACTTGATTTAGCTGACCTGCATAGCACTCTACTTTCGGCAAATCACCGTATTTCTTGATGACTTGAATCTCTGGGCGTGTGTCCGAAGCTTTGAGGCGATGTTTGAGGATCATCAAGGTGCTTTCGAGGCCCTCGTGGATATTGGAGGGGACGGGGCGATCGCTATCGGCACGGGAAAAGATGCGCAGACTGGTGCTAATGCCTTTGATTCGCTTCACGCCTTCGTGCATGGAACCCACTAACTTTGGTAAGTCTTCCCGGATATAATCGAGGTCGATCGCTTCAATTTCCTCTTTAATTGCCGCACTGCAATTAGGATATTCTTGCTGATACAAATCGAGCAATCCAAACAAATCATTAATGTAGTCTAAGGCTGGGCTAATGTTGCCAGCAAGGAAGCTAACCGGGTTATTAATTTCGTGGGCGACACCAGCTATTAAATTCCCCAATGCCGACATTTTTTCGCTTTGAACTATTTTTATTTGAGCTTGTTTGAGATCTGTAAATGCTTGTTGAGATTCTTGATACAAACGGGCATTCTCTAAGGAAATGGCGGCTTGAGAGCAAATAAGATTCAGCACTTCAACCCGATCGCTCGTAAATGCCCCAACCGTCAGGTTATTTTCCAGATATAAAATTCCAATCAACTTGCCTTGATTAAGGATTGGACTACACAGAACGCTTTTAGGCTGGTGCTGTTCAATGTAACTATCTCCAGCAAACTGAGGATTTACTCTCGCATCGGCATATACCAGCGGTTTCAAACTCCGCTTGACAGTATTGACCAAACTAATCGCTACATCCTGACTTGATTCTAGCGGTATTGACGGTAATAGTTGCGGTTCCTGCCCCTCTACGACAAGGGCTACTACCTGTAACTCAATATCTTGTTTAAGCAATAACACACACCGGCTTGCCCCAGCATTTGTAATCACTATTTTTAGGAGAGTAGTCAGGAGTTTATCTAGTTCAATCTCCCCAGAAATGGCTTGAGAGGCTTGGATCAGAGTAGGCAAATCTAGAAATTCAGAGTTGCTGCTAGAAGAGTGAGTAGGAGTAATCGTTCCCCACGTAAGAGTTTCCTTGAAGGAAGCATAGGAGCTAGCTTGTTGAAGAATGGGAAGCAGGAATTGAGGATAACGTTGTTCTAAATCAATAGCTTTAGCTTTGGCTCCCCAACGACTGTAGGCATAGTAAGCCTCCAGTGCATAAATTTTGGCAAATTTTTCTTGACCCCACTCTAGATAAAATTTTGCTGCCAGTTCATTAGCTAATGCTTCTTCGTTAAGAAATTGATTTTCTTTAGCGAGGGATATAGCCCGGTCATAGTGTTCAATCGCCTCAGCTTTATTACCCAAAACTCGATGCTTTTCTGCTTCAACCAAATACCACTTATGCAAATGATTCATGGGAGCATTTTGCGCCCACTGTTGCAGAGTGGTTTGATGAATTTCCACCTGACTAAGAATATCAGCTTGTTCAATTTCTGACTGTGTGGGGAAGAGCGCCAGGTGCGTCAGAGCTACATAGAAATGGAAAATGGGAACAACAATCACTCCCGATACTGCCATAAAATACTGTTCGGCTTGCGCAATGTGGTCTAGGGCCGCCGGATAATTGCCAAACAAGTAGGCAAGGAGCAGTTTGTAGATGTAAGCAAAAGCGCTCAATGAAAGTTCGTTGTCCTGATGATGCTTAGGAAGCATCACGGTTTCATCGTAGGTATCGCCGATTAAACAATTCGGTTGACTTACAGTTTCCCTCAAGTTCCGCACTATCTGCAGCATCATGCCTAAATAAACTCGGGCAGAATTTTGCTTTGCCTGCACCATGACTGCGCTATAAGCTGCTATTTCGGTTTCTAAAGTGTCTAGTTCTACTCCACTGAAAAAGTTGGCGTAAAAGTGATTGATTATGCTGTAGCCAGCGTGGACAAAATCACCAGTTTCCATGCCTGCTAGATAGCCATCTTTCAGCGTCGGTATCGTTGCCCTCAGAGCTTCCTTGTGATGCTGAATATAGAACCCAAACATAGCCAGAATTATGCACTTGAATTCCCTCACATTGAAGCGCTCAATCAATGAGAATGCCAATTTACCCAAAGCGTAGCCTGTTTCAACCTCTCCCAAAAAGGCACACAGCACCATGCCGTGAATCGCATATCCCACAATTGATGCGGGTGTATTTCCACAGGAGAGCGATAAACTCACCATCGTGGAACTCAGTAGGGGCAGTAAACCTGGTCTTCCCTGGATAATGGGTGCAAATAATATTGCTAACAGTTGCATGGCAGCAGTCGCCTTGGCATCGGTCATCACCGGCAACTCGGCTAGTTCTTCAATCGGTTTGCCCTCAAGTTGGGTGGCTAGGGTTTGTAGCGCTTTGCCAATTAATGCTTCGTCAGCTTCGGTGGGCAGTTCAACCCCTAATTGTCCGAGTGCATCTGTGGCTACTGCAATGGCTGCTAATGCCTTGCTCTGAGCTATCTGTGCGGCAATCTGAATTTCGTAAATTTTAACTTTGTCTAAAATCGACTGAGCTTTTTGCAATACCAGTCCTGCAATCTCCTCCATTCCGTCAAAGTCACCATTCAAATAGGCAGCTTCGGCGGCTGCAACATAGAGGTTCAGAGTCAATTCATACTGATTTTGCCAACAATTTACCTGTAGTAGCCCCATCCCCGTTTGCAGATAAACTCTTGCCGCACTGTATGCGGTAGAACTTCTTGCCTTGCGTCCGGCTGCTAAGTTTAGTTGAGCTAATGCTTCCCGTTCGATCGGTTGGGTGATTAACTCAATTCCCAAATTCAAATGCCCAACAATATCAAACAGTTTTTCCTCTTGCTCTATTGCTGAGCAATTTTGCTGAAGTAATTGTCCGACTTTGAGATGCGTTGCTTTTTTCTGTGAATCGGGAATTAGCGAATATGCAGCTTGCTGGACGCGATCGTGTAAAAATCGATAAGTTGGGTTAGCTGAAGCCTTGAAAACTTCATCACTATCCGATTCCGTAAAGAACTTATAGATTTTTGTCGTGGGAATCACCAAACCTTCCTGCAATGCTTTCCATAAAGCGGTAGCCGTCATTCCAGCAGATTTCTCACTGACAATTACTAACGTATTCAAATCAAACTGCGCTCCTATACAAGCAGCTAATGTGAGAAAATCCTGAGTTTCTCTGGGCAACTTCTGCAATTGCAATGCCATGAATTCAACGACATCATCAGTGATAGCCAAGGTTTGTACTTGGGCAATATCGCACTGCCAATGCCGAATATTCCAATTAAAACTAATGAGCCTATCGTCATGTAATGCCTTGAGAAACTGAGTGGCAAAGAAAGGATTTCCCTGAGTTTTTTGATACACTAATTTTGTCAAAGGTTGGGCCAGGGATGATTCGCAATTCAGCGTATCCGCCACCAACAAATTCATATCTGGTTCGCTTAACGGTTGCAAAGTAATCGTATTAACTGTTGCCCCAGTTTTAACTATCTCATCCACTGTTAAGATAAATGGATGCACGGGCGACACTTCATTATCTCGATAGGCCCCCAATACTAATAAATATCCTGTATCCCTCATCAATAATTGTAGCAAATTTAGGGAGGCTGAATCCGCCCATTGCAAGTCATCTAAAAACATCACTAAAGGATGTTCTTTGCTTGTAAAAACTTGCATAAATTTCTGCATGAGCAGATTAAAGCGATTTTGGGCGGCGCTTCCTGACAATTCAGTTGCAGGAAGTTGAGCGCCAATTATGCCTTCTAACTCAGGAATCACGTCAATCAAGACTTGTCCGTTGTCTCCCAATGCTGCTAAAATCTGGGTTTTCCAGGTTTGCAGTTGGGTATCCGATTCTGATAGCAATTGACCCATTAAGTCGCGGAAGGCTTGCACAAAGGCACTGAAGGGAATGTTGCGTTGAAATTGATCGTATTTGCCTTTGATAAAATAACCGCGCTGACGGACAATGGGTTTATGAACTTCATTGACAACGGCGGTTTTCCCAATTCCCGAAAAACCTGCTACTAGCATCATTTCCGTTGTTCCCCGGCTGACTCGCTCAAAGGCAGCTAATAGTTGAGCAACTTCTTTTTCTCTACCGTAAAGCTTTTCGGGGATAGTAAAGCGATCGCTAATATCTCGCTTTCCGAGTTCAAAATCTTCTATTTTGGCTGTTTTTTGTAACTGAAATAAACAATTTTCTAAATCGTGCTTGAGTCCTAATGCACTTTGATAGCGGTGTTCGGCATTTTTCGCCATCAGCTTACTGACAATTTTCGATAAGATTAGGGGAACTTCTGGATTTATTTGATGGATCGGTTTCGACTTTGTGGCGAGATGACAATGTACCAATTTCATCGGATCATCCGAGATAAATGGCAACTTTCCTGTCAACAATTCATAAAAGGTCACACCCAGGGAATAAAAATCACTGCGATAGTCAATGCCTCGATTCATCCGTCCTGTTTGTTCGGGAGAGAGATAGGATAATGTTCCTTCTAAGATATTGGGATTCTGTATTTCTTGGGTTTCGCGTGGTAGGAGAGATGCAATACTAAAGTCAATTAGTTGAATTTGTTTGGTGTCTGGATTAATGAGAATATTAGCGGGTTTAATATCTTTGTGAATGACTCGCTTTTGGTATAGATAGTGGATAATATCTGTTAGTTGTATGGCAAGTTGGAGAAATTCTGCTAAAGGTAAAGCTTGAGATGGTTGGGTTTCATTTGTTGCTGTTTTTATATAAGTAGATAGGGAGACTCCGCCAAAGTCCTCCATTACTAGGGCATAGCTATTGCGGTATACTTCCAGCGTCAGGGCTTTGACGATGTGAGGGAAGTCGAGATTTTTGGCAATGGTATATTGGTTGCGAAACTGGACGAGCTCGTTGAAGGTGGGGTATTCGTTTCGCAGCAGTTTGATGACGACTGGGTATTTGTCACGGGTACGGATGCCTCGATAGACTAGGGTACGTGTACCTGCATAAAGTTGCTCTGTAATCTCATAACCTGACAAATTGGCGACCGCATCCATAACTTGTTGACCCTTTATTATAAAACAGTTCAATTAAGACCTTCTATTCCATTGTATTTTATTATTTGACAAAGATAGCGATCGCAAACTCTGCACCCTCGCTAGGGACAGAATTAACTGTAATTTTTTCCCATGTTTCTCAACTATTATTTGACAGAAAGCAACTTGATACGGCGCCCCCGGATTCATCCGTGTATCTTTGAAAAAAGCTCCGCATCGTGATGAAAATTCCCGGACTCATCCGTGCGAGAAATCTCAAATTTCCAATTTCAAATCGCATGACGTGCGATCGCTAATCCTAAACGAGTTCCTTTCCCTACTCTGCACTATTTGCGCTATGTATAGTATGGTTGCCTAATGTGGTGATGGTATTATAAAACAATTATTTGTATCTTTTAACCGCAAATATACGCAGATCGAACCTGATATTGAGTTGATACAATCTGCGTATATTTGCTTACATATGCGGTGTGATTATGCTTTATTTCCCGTAGTGGCCGCCGACAACCTTACCCCGAAAAACAACATAATTGTAGATGTTGTAAAAAATCATAATCGGGAGCAGAACGCCCATAAACACAATCATAAATACCAGGGCGCTGGGCGAAGCTGCGGCTTGGTAAATTGTGATTTGCGAAGGAATAATGTAGGGAAAAACAATCAATCCCAAGCCGATGAAAGTAAGCAAAAAAATTAGAATCGTCCAGATAAACGGCGTTCGTTCTTCTTTGCTTGCGAGACTTTTCAGCAGCAGTCCTACCAACAGCACTCCCAGCAAAGGAATCGTGGCAAAGACATAAACTAGCGGTTTCTCGAACAACCTGGATCTAGCACTTTCGTAAAAAATCGGAGTGGCGATCGTAATTAAAATCGCTCCGATTAAAGTTGTCACCGCCGCAATTTTAGCCGTGCGATAGTGATTTGTTTGCAGTTCGCCCTCCGTTTTCATAATTAGATAGGTTGAACCGATCAAAACATAGCCTTGAATCAGCGTCAAAGCAACCAAGATCGATCGCCAATCCAGCCAGTCCCAAGTAGTCCCCACAAAGTGACCCGCTTCGTCAACCGCAATGCCTTCGAGCACCGCACCGAGGGCAAATCCTTGAGCTAAAGATGCTAAGAAACTGCCAGCACCAAAAGCGTAATTCCAGAATTTTTTCCGGTTAGAATGCTCGCGAAACTCAAACGCTACAGCCCGAAATATCAAACCAAAAAGCATCATGCAAATCGGTATGTACAGCGCTGTCAAAATCGTGCCGTAAGCGAGGGGAAATGCGCCAAATAAAGCGCCTCCCATTAAAACCAGCCACGTTTCGTTCGCATCCCAAACGTTGCCCAAACTCGTCATTAAAATGCCCCTGCGTTCCTCGTCGTCAGCAGTCAGAGACAAGATTCCGACTCCCAAGTCAAAACCGTCTAGCATGACGTATAGCAATAGGAACAAAGCCAAAATTACAAACCAAACTTGCGGGAGAAAATGCTCCAAAGCTTGCATACAATCTCCTATTGTTGTGCTTCTACGGGACGTTGATCGGGAATGTGTTCTCCGGGTTGACTTTCGATTGCGGGTTCATTGTCTAATCCCGGTACTGGCAGAGTTAAATTAGGCCCTTGGCGGATAATTCGGCTGCCAAAATACAAGGCACAAACAAACAAAAAGCTGTAAATAACGGCAAAGAAACTGAGAGAAGTTAAAACATTGCTGGCGGGGATGTTTGACACCGCGTCAGCAGTGCGAATTTGCCCGTATAAAGCCCAAGGTTGTCTGCCGACACAGCGGACAATCCAACCCGATTCTACAGCAATATATCCCAGGGGAGCAGCTAATACCCAAGCGCGCATCAGCCAAGGTTGACTGCTAATATTTTCAGCAGCAAGTTTGCCCCGCAGCCACTGAATTATACTGAACAGCATCAGTCCTAAAAAGAAGAATCCAATCCCGGACATGATGCGAAAACAATAGTAAATTAAACCCACCATCCGGGGTCTATCTTCTGGCTTCCATTCCTTCAATCCGAGTACGGGTTCGGAGAGTTTTTGTTTGAATTCCAGAACGTATCCTAAGCCATTGGGCACGCTAATTTCCCAGTCATTTTTTTGGGCTTTTTCATTAGGCAAAGCTAGCAAAGTCCAATCTGCTGACTGTCCCGCTGGTGAAGTTTCCCACTTAGCTTCGATTGCTGCTAATTTAGTGGGTTGATAGTGATAAACTTGTTCGGCGCTCAAATGTCCGATGTATATCTGCAAAGGTGCAACGGCGATTGCTGTCGCTATGGCAATTTTTAAAGATTTGGAAAAAAAGGCTTGGTTGCGCTTATTAAGAATGTACCAAGCGCTAATTCCCCCAATGACAAACAGCGAAGTTTCTAACGTCGCAAAAAACATATGGAGAATGCTGTTTAATGCGAACGGGTTCATAATTGCTTGAAAGTAATCGCTGACAATAAACTTGCCATTGACCATTTCTCCGCCCGCAGGAGTTTGCAGCCAAGAGTTAGCGACTAAAATCCATACGGTTGATAGGTTAGCGCCGAAGGCTACCATGATTGTAGCGAAATAATGGACTATCGGGTGAACGCGCTCCCAACCAAACAGCATAATTCCTAAAAAGCCGGCTTCTAACATAAATGCCATTGAAGCTTCAAAGCCTAAAATGCTGCCAAAAAAGTCACCAACAGCTTCAGAAAATGGTGCCCAATTTGTGCCGAATTGAAATTCCATTGGAATTCCAGAAGCTACTCCTATTCCGAAGTTAAGGACGTAAAGTTTAGACCAAAAACGAGCGTGATGGTAGTAGTCGGGATTGCGAGTTTTCAGCCACATTCCTTCAACAATTACCAGATAAATCCCCATTCCCGTAGTCAGAACTGGCCACAGCATATGGAATATGGCGGTTAGCGCAAATTGCATCCGCGATAGCGCCACGGTGTTAGATAAGATATCCATTGTTATATCCTTTGTCAGTTCAAGAGAGGTTAGCTTGCAAAAATTCCAGAATTGACATTGATAATGTAACTCACAAATTTACTTAGTGCAGAATTAACGCAATTATCTTTATTAAAAATTAAGATTTGCTATTTGAAGTAAGGAGGAAGAGGAAAGAATTCCGAGAGAAAGGGCAATTAAATGGAGGGTTTCAGCTATTAAGCACGTCATAACCGTCGTGGCGCTGGCTATAATAGTAATTATACGAAAATATCGACTTTGTGCCAAAATCAACTTAAAATAAAAAACTTGCTCTCAATCTTCCTCTTCTTTCGTGTCCTTTGTAGTCTCTGCAATTAATTAACAGAAAATCTCTCGATCAGTCATTAAGATATAAAATCTAAAATGGTATTACCTAACCGTGACACTGTAACTAAGTTTAAACGGTTTAAAAGTAGCTTTATTTTTGGCTGTTCCGGTCAATTCAAGTTCGTAAATGCCAACCTTCGGAAATACGATATCTGCTCCTGGCATTCCTTGATATTTCTCCGCAGATACGGCTTTTAAAGACGGCTGCATCAGTGGCTTATCCCCTTCTTTGCGCTCTTTCGGATAAACCGCTAATTTGCAATTACACTGCTCTAGTGGGATAATTTGACCGCCCCTGCGAGTTAGCGCAAACCAGACTCTCGCAGGCTGTCCGGCGCGGGGGTTGTGGTTTGGTTCTAGGTGAAAAGTAGCGGCTACATCTCCCGATACTTCGACTTCGTGTGCCAAAACTGAAATCGAGTTTAACTGCGCCGGATTGGGAATTGCTGCTTCAATTAGCAATCCCAAAAAAACTAACAATCCCAAACTTTTACTTGTGTTTGACAGGCGAAACATAGAACTTCTCCAGTGATAAAACAGACCAAAACAAACGCGATCGCACTAGCAAGACGCCCAGGGCAATTATTCCCAAAAGCAGCGCCCGCAAGTTATTAACCGCCGTAGATTCAAAGCCACCGAGATAGTGGGAACCGATGAGTGCCGCGTGTACAGCGCACAGCAAGAAAGCTGGAACGCTTAACAGGTGAAGCATTCGCCACAGCTTGCCTAAAAAATTTTGAATGCGATCGACACTTGTAACTGCCGCCGGCAAAATCAACAGCAGGGACAGCATCCCAGCCGCCATTCCCAACTGATGCTGCGGCAACATGAAATACACAGCATCAAAATTCCATCGCAGCGTATGATCCAGCATATGAAACGTGTGGGCGACTGCTAGGACAAACGCGCCCACACCCAAGGCGCGGCGGTAGCGCAGCAGTTGCGGCAAAAACTTGCTAACCGGACGCGCCAACAGCGCTAGCATCAAGCACAGCAGCGCTGCGTGGCCCGTAAAATCTACCATTTCATCGGTTCGCAGCAAGGTAAGAATCCCGATCGCCACCGTCACCCAACCACCCGCACGAAACAGTTGACTCCGCCTGTTAGCGCTCAATCTGCCAGCAAAAAAACCCACTCCCAGCATAGTTGGCAGCGTGCCGAGTCCGAAGGCCAGCATCGTCGCCGCACCCAAAACCGGGTTTCCCGTTTCCGTCGCCTTAATCTGCGCCGCGTAGAGGAAACCGCAGGGAATCAAACCCCAAAGCAAACCCAAAGCAATCGGCACCCACCAGTTTTTTTGTGCCGAAAGCTTGCTCATTGCTTGTCCGACTCGATCGTGCGACATTGGGTGCAGCAGCGGCAATCGCGGCAGCAAGTTCGGTTGAATTTGCACTACTCCGAACCAAACCAGCATCGTGCCCGTCAGAAGTGCGATCGCCCGCCGCAATTCGCTACCCGTACCTGCCAACAGTCCGCCTGCAATTAACACCGAACCCAGTCCGCCAATTCCAGCACCAACGAAAGCGTAAGCAGCAATTCTCCCCAAATTCAGCAGTAGGTGAAAGCGCAAAGTAGCTAATTTATCCTTGCCGGCACTAGAGAGCGAAAACGCCATTGTCAGCGGGCCGCACATCCCCGCGCAGTGACCGAAACTGCCGAGAAATCCCAAAGCGCTAATTAGCAGCAGGTCTAGCATTTTGCTGGTTTTTCCCAAATAATTTCATCAAGATATTGATAAGATTTTCTTTGGCTATTGCCCGCTTTTTTCTTAACTTTGTACAAATATTTATCTTAATCGATTTTGTCAAAACAAAAGTTTGAAAACTTCTCTCCGATCTCACCAATATCAAAAATTACTGAGGACTGATGACTAATAACTACTTTTTTTCTGGATGCGTCGCTTCCGGCGAAGCTGCACCCATTTGATTTATAGCAGCAATTAGCTGATAAAGTCGCCCCAAATCCCGCTGGTTGAAATGCAAAGTCAGGCGCGGCAGATCGAAAGTTGCATCTCCTATTTCCGGTTCCAAAGCTTGACTTTTTTCAATTTTTCCGGTGACAACAATATCGCTAAAATCAGCATTTAGCCGATCGACATTTTCCTCAGAAAGCTCTGTTTTCAAGCGAATTACCAGTTTTTCGCGCACGTAGCGGCAGGAGTGATAAACCAAATAAAAACTACCGATCGCCTCGCAAGCGACATTTACATCGTCAGTAATCGTATACAGGCTGCGATCGTCGGCTGAAATCAAACCCCGGCCCCGCAATTGTTTTTGCACAAAATAATTCCAATCGTGCCAATAATCTCCTCCGGGTCGATCGATCAATACCACAGGAGCCGGCCCGAACTTGCCAGTTTGAATCAAAGTCAGACACTCAAAAGCCTCGTCCAGAGTGCCGAAACCGCCGGGAAACAGAGCCAAAGCATCGCTCTCCCGGAGAAAAAATAACTTGCGAGTGAAAAAATATTTAAATTTGAGCAATTTGGGATCGCCGGCAATGAAAGGATTAGAACTCTGCTCGAAAGGTAACTGAATGTTCAGCCCAAAAGAACGTTCAGCAGTCGCCCCCTCGTTCCCCGCCTGCATAATTCCCCCGCCGCCGCCAGTAATCACCATAAACCCCTGCTGGGCGATAGCCCGCGCAAAGTCTCTGGCCATCAAATACTCCGCAGATTGCGGCGACACCCTCGCCGAACCAAAAATCACAATTTTGCGAACGTGGCGATAAGGATAAAACATCTCAAAAGCCTTTTCCATATCTCGCAGAGACGACGAGATAATTTTCCAGTCTAGGCGATCGATCTCCTCTCCGGCCATTTGCACTATAGTAGAGAGCGATCGTTCGATCCACTCTGAGTGCTTCAACATTGGGAAGCGATCGATCAAATCGATCAATTCAGCTTGGAGGGACTCAAGACCTTGACCAGACCCAGAAGGAATCATTAATTTTTCCGAAACGGTAACAATTTGTGGCTAATAAAAATTAAGGGGCAAGCCAAATTTAGAAGCCAATAGCCACCAGCAAATTGCCTTGCTGGCAACTAATAACTTTTCCAGTAGCTTTGCCCCGGTTCTGAAGCGAGTTAGCTTTCGCGGCCCAAAAAGAAAGAACAACGCGCACCGCTCGCAGTTGAGTTAAATGTACTTTTCCAGAGTGTTTGCCAGAGTAGTTTTCGGAACTGCCCCAACGACCATGTCCACCCGTTGACCGCCCTTAAATATCATCAGCGTCGGAATGCTGCGGATACCGTATTGGCTCGCCACGTTAGGATTCTCGTCGGTATTAACTTTTACTACCTTGACCTGCCCTTCATATTGCTGGGCAATTTCGTCTACGACGGGTGCCACCATCCGACAGGGCCCGCACCAGGGAGCCCAAAAATCCACTAGAACTGGAACTTCGCTATCGAGCACTTCCTGCTTAAAGGTAGAGTCGGTTACTTGCGCGGCTGCTGACATCCCTAGCCATCCTTGTAAATACTATTTCTCGGATAACAAGTCTAGCAAAAAATGTAACCACTTGCGTCAACGATTTTAACAGAAAGCTTATGAAGAAGAATGAAGAAGGCCTTAGGCTTCCGAAGGCAAAAGGAGGAGGGTTGAAAACAAAAGGCACTTATGTTTCCCAAGGCAGAAGGCATTCAGCAGAAAAATTCTCCCCCTATTACCCACTTTCCCACTTTCCCACTCTCCCACTCTCCCACTCTCCGGAGCTAAGAGCCTCTGCTCTGTACCTAGTAGGCAAGAGCGAAGATTTCCGGCAAAAAAGGAACCGCCCGAACAGTAGTCCGGGCGGAGTGTGGTGTGAGGAGTGAACGGAAACATTCGTCTCCGCTTCTTATATTGTGACATCTCCTTCTCGATAATTCCACAACATTCTGTAAATTTCGAGACTATTGAACAAATTTTGTCAAGGTACGCTGGTCTTGGGTCAGTAAATCTACTTACCCATGCCCAACTGCTGAGCTTTTTGATAGACTTTACCCTCAGTCAGCAGAGAAGGAGCAATTACCACTTCCACTTGCTGCATCTCCTTAATATCCTTAGCGCCCAAGGTGCCCATGCTAGTTTTCAGAGCTCCGAGCAAGTTGTGCGTACCGTCATCTAGCAGCGCAGGCCCGCGCAAAATTTGCTCCACAGTACCCGTAGTCCCGACGCGAATGCGAGTGCCGCGCGGCAAAACCGGGCTGGGAGTCGCCATCCCCCAGTGAAAGCCGCGGCCGGGAGCTTCGGCGGCCCTGGCAAAGGGCGAACCAATCATCACTCCATCTGCGCCGCAGGCAATGCACTTGCAGATATCGCCGCCGGTAATTAAACCGCCGTCAGCAATCACCGACACGTATTTTCCTGTTTCGCGATAGTAGTCGTCCCGCGCGGCGGCGCAGTCTGCTACCGCTGTGGCTTGGGGAACGCCGACACCCAATACGCCTCTAGACGTGCAAGCAGCCCCCGGCCCGATGCCCACGAGAATGCCCGCAGCGCCAGTTTTCATCAAATTCAGAGCGACTTCGTAGGTCACGCAGTTGCCCAAAATTACTGGTATCGGCATCTCTTGACAGAATTGAGTCAAATCTAAAGATGAGATCTCTTCAGGGGAAAGGAAAGCTGTTGAGACTACAGTTGCTTGCACAAAAAATATATCGGCTCCAGATTCAGCAACCGTCCGGCCGTATTTGCTCGCACCGGCGGGGGTACCGCTGACGGCGGCAATCCCTCCTCCAGCTTTAATTTCTTTAATTCTCAGGTCGATTAATTCTGGCTTGATGGGTTCGGCATAGAGTTGCTGCATCAGGGAAACAAATTCGTGGTTCCCGACACTGGCGATGCGCTCTAATATTGGCTGGGGGTCGGCATAGCGGGTTTGAATCCCTTCTAGGTTGAGCACGCCCATTGCTCCCAATTCCGACAGCAAAATCGCCATGCGGACATCGACTACTCCATCCATTGCGCTGGCGATGATCGGGATTTCTCTATCGATCCCGCCAATCTGCCACTTGGTATCTGCCAAACTCGGATCGAGGGTGCGCTGTCCTGGTACGAGCGCGATTTCATCTATGCCGTAAGCTCGGCGAGCACTTTTGCCCCGCCCAATTTCAATATTCACGCTGTTTCACTTCCACAAGGTATTTAAATTAGAGTAACAAAAAGTTAGCCGGCCCGAGTGTAGCTATCGCACGGCTGTCTTTAAAAAAAGCTCGGCACTAATTCTGATTGTATCCTAATTATATGAAATCGAAGGGGGTGCTTTTCCTCAGTAACGGCCACGGGGAAGATGCAATTAACTGTCAAATTCTCAAAGCTTTGAGAGTATCTGGCGCGGATGTTGATGTTTCGGCGATGCCGGTTGTCAGTGACGGGGCTGCTTACAGCCGATCGACCGTGTGCGAATTATTGGGCCTACCAGTCAAATGCCGTCAGGTGGCGTTTTTTACATGAATCCCCTGTTTTTCGCCAAAGGTGTTGGAACCCGGTTAATTGCTTTGACTTGGGAGCAATTGCAGGCTGTTTGGACGCATTCCCGCCACTGCGATTTGGTGGCGACTGGGGCTGTTGTCGATCGGGCGATCTGTCCATCAACCTCGCGCCCCGATATAATTTTTCTGTCGGATCGTTCTAGTTATTACCAGGGGCGAGTCGATTTGGGTTTAATCTTGTGGCAGTTGCTTTGCTCCGAGAAATGTCTGGCGGTTTTTACTAGAGATGCTTTGACTGCTGCTGACTTAAACCGACAGGGTTTAAAGAAAGCTCAGTTTGTCGGCGCGATCGCAAATTCCGACATTTCAAGCCATACCCTCCAGCAGCAAGGTAATCTTGTCAATTCCCTCCACATAAACCAGCTCCCCCGGTTTAAAAGTTATGCGTTTATCGCAGCGGAGCGGACCATCAACTGCTGTGGAATGCGACGAAGCCGAATTTGTCAGGCCGAATTTCTTCTTCTACGATCGCTTTTTCCAAATGCCTGACACTCATGATTTTTGGCTACTAATTCCAAGTTTGCCACAACTTTGAGATGCGATAAACTTATAGCTTGACTCGCTAACTCCTTAATTCCCAACTACGCTTCAACTATCAGAGTAATGTTGTCAAGTCTCACGACGCGAACCAAGTCACCCGGTTTTAAAGTTATTTTTCTATCGCACTTAGCGGGCCACCAACTGCTTTGAAAGCGGACGAGGCCGCATTTATTAGGCCGAATTTCTTCTTCTACAATCGCTTTTTCTAAATAGCTGACGGTCATCATTTTTTGCTCCTAATTGCTAATTTTTCGTAATTTTGAGATGCTAAAAACTGATAGTCCTAGTCCCTAAACCATTGATTTATAACGACGCTTCAACTATTAAAGTAATATTGTCAATTCCGACTACGCGAACCTCGTCACCGGGTTCAAAAGTCAGGTCTCGATCGCACTTCGCCGGCCACCAACTGTTTTGGAAACGAACACGACCGCACTCATGAGGTCGAATTTCTTCATCCACGATCGCTTTTTCGGAATTGTCAAAATTCATGATTGCTTGCTCCCGATTGTAGATTTGCCTTAACTTTCAGAATTGATGACAAACGACGCTGCAACTATCAAAGTAATATTGTCAATTCCCACGACGCGAACCACCTCACCGGGTTCAAAAGTCATGTCTCGATCGCACTTCGCCGGCCACCAACTGTTTTGGAAACGAACGCGACCGGGCTCATTAGGTCGAATTTCTTCATCCACGATCGCTGTTTCAAGATCGTTAATAGACATAGTTGCTTGCTCCTAAATATAAACTCGACTCGATCGGTGTGTAAGTTAGAAGCTTGTCCGTCAACTTCCCCTCCACACTCAACAGTATCCCCTGCCAACCTCGGCCGTGTCAGTCGGTAAAAGTCTATACAAGTCCACTGTTTGAGGGTGTAAGCGAGTCGGAAAAAGTCTGTTAAAGTTGTGTCAGATAGGTAACGCTAAACCTGGTGACTAAATGGAAGCCGATCGTGCACTGGATTTTACAAACTCGTTACTTGTGGCTCGAAACCTGAAAACTCTCGACAACCTTGACAGCGCTATCTTTCGCGCAGCTTGGCAAGGGGTGCAAGGCAGGACGTACCAACAGGTTGCAGATAGTGAAGGGTATGGAGTAGGGACTGTTAAGGATGCTGCCTCTAATTTGTGGAAGCGACTTTCAGCGCTGTTTGGAGAAGGCGAAAAAATTAAAAGAGACAACCTTCAAGCTGTTGTAGAGCGGTATTGGCGCAGCTACTCGAAACTCGAACCGCAGTCGGGACAAATTGTTCCGGCCCAAGTATCTCTCGGACTTGATTCGGAGTTGGATATGGAAAACCCGAATTTTTTGGGCCGGTTCGGGGCGATCGAAGATCTCAATACTCTTGTCGCCCAAGGAGCTAAAGTGATTGTCATCCAAAGCGCCGGCGGTATGGGCAAAACGACTTTAGCCAGACAGTATCTCAAATCTCAAGGGTTCGATCGGGTAATTGAACTGTTGATGGCAAAAGAGACAGAGAACATCACTGCCTTAGAAAGCGCGATCGAAGAATGGCTCAAGCAAGACTTTCAGGAAGAACCAGGGCCAGACTTTGGCGTCACCCTGGGGCGGCTGAAGCGACAGCTTCAGACTCACAAAGTCGGCGTATTGATTGATAATTTGGAAGCCGCACTCGACGGACAAGGTAAGTTTATTGAACCGCACCGGCTTTACGTGGAACTGTTGCGAGTTTTGGCTGACGCGGAGGTGCAGTCGGTAACGCTGATTACCAGTCGCGATCGGCTTTGCGATTCAGACGTAACCGTCGAACACTACCTGCTTCCGGGATTAGAGGTGGAAGTTTGGCAGCAATTTTTTAGCGATCGCAATATTAAGATAGATCCTGTCGCCCTCAAGGAAATGCACAAAGTTTACGGCGGTAATGCCAAAGCAATGGGCATCCTTTGGGGCACAATGCGAGAAGATTTTGACGGAGATATGGCGGCTTACTGGCTGGAAAACAGCGACCATCCGCTCGTTGAAACTGACTTAAAAAATTTAGTTACCAGTCAGTTTAACCGCCTGCAAGAACTCGATTTGGAAGCCTATCAACTCCTCTGTCGCTTGGGCTGTTACCGCTATCAAGACGTGCCGACAGTCCCTACTGACGGGCTTTTGTGTTTGCTGTGGGACCTGCCCGAAGCCGGACGCCGACAAATCATTAAATCGCTGTTGCACCGATCGCTAGTCGAGTCTCAGAAGGGCGAATACTGGCTGCATCCAGCCATTCGGGAAGAAGCGGTCGATCGGCTCTCGCCCGGAGACTGGGAGACTGCCAACCGCAAAGCAGCCGAGTTCTGGACCGAGAGCGTAGAGATTATTGAGACTGTAGAAGATGCGTTGAAAGCTTTTGAAGCTTACTATCATTATGTGGCAATTAGCTGTTTCGAGCAGGCCGCGAGCGTCATCCTCAAAAAAATCAATATCCAGTTTGCCAAAGATTACAAGCTCGGTCGAGCACTCTACACATTAGGTTTCTTGCAGCCAATAATTTCAGCAACTACTCGCATCGTCAACAATGTAACTTCTGATTATTATTTGAGCGGTCTTTACAGTATTTTAGGCGTTTGTTACCGGATCTTAGGGGAGATCAATCAAGCCATAGAATGCCACCAAATATCGGAAATAAAAGCAACTAAATCTTTGCAAATTATAGCGAAAAGTAGCGAACCGGAAAACGGCAAACAAGCTAATCTGGAATTCTGGAAAGTTAACGCTGCAATTAATATAGGTTTTTGTCAAATAGAAATGCGGGAATTGGAATCAGCTATGGAGATATTTGTCAAGCTGAAAACTTCGCGGGACGAAATTGGGATTAACAGCTATTCGATCGATGTCGGCTTAGCTTTCCTCAACTCCTGTGTCGGAGCCAAAAAAGAGGCGGAAGAGCTCGCCGAAAAACTTTATACAGATCGGGAAGAGAGTCAGTTGGTGGGTACGGGATACAAATTAGTTTTTCTTGCCGCCACCTATCAAAACCTGGGAGACACAAAGAAAGCTTTGAGCTTGTACCGCCAAGCGATCGCGACCGCCGACCAAAACCAGTACAGCACCATCAAAGCCAAAGCTCTCAGCGGTACAGCCGCGCTGTACCGAGAACGGGGAGAATTTGACCAAGCCCTGCAGCACCATGCAGAAGCAATAGAAATACTCGATCGAGCCAGCGCTAAATTAGACCGAGCCGAAGCTTGCTATCAACTAGCACTGACAGAACAAAAACTTGGTAACATCGAGAAAACCCAAGAAAATTTTGACCGCGCCATTCAACTTTTCAGCGAAATGGACGCTAGCAAACAAGTAGAAAAAGTACAGTTAGCCGCAACAAAAAAAATATAAAAAATACCTAATTAATCTAGCAACAAATCAGAAAATAGATACAATAAACGAAAGAACAACCATAAATTTTGTTGACATGAAACTAAAACGATTGGGACACGTAGCCGTCTGCGTGCAAGATATAGAGAAGTCCGCTGAGTTCTATCTAAACTTGGGCATGGAGTTAGTCTGGAAAGATGCAGACTGGGCTTATTTGAAAGCAGGAGAGGACGGATTGGCGCTGTTGAGTCCGACTTACGACCAAGCAGGGCCGCATTTTGGGTTTGTATTTGACGATCGTACCGAAATGGAATCCGCCTACCAACAACTCAAAGCCGATGGTGTTTCAGTCACCCACATTCACGAACACCGCGACGGTACAGCATCTTTTTACGGCAGAGACCCTGACGGTAACGGTTTTGAATACCTTTACGAACCGGCTTGACGATTCTCGGACTTGCGGATCGATCGGGCTATTCCGTAATGGGGAACCGCCCGCTGTCACCTCAAACCTGGATTTTTCGTTCCAAATTCGGGTAATGTGCGCACAGTGCACCCTAGATGGAGATTGGTGCTCAGTGCGCACCCTAGGAGATTGTTGTGCCCGCGCACTCCTAGCCCGTTGCTGAGGGCCCGGAACCTTCGTAGAACTGCCCGAATAATGTGAGATACTCACACCGACGCTCCTACAGTAAGGTGCAGGCTCTGAATCCGAACTATATCCAGAACTTCCGAAAATCCGCTCGATAATCTAAAATCTAAAATCTAAAATCTAAAATCCTCATGTTGCAGAGAATACAAGTCAGAAACCGCTGGAAATTCATCTTCAAACCCTGGGAAGAAGCAGACCCTTGGCTGTTTGCCGCTTGCATCGGCCTCACCATCTTCGGGGGAATCATGATCCGCAGCGTCGAAATCAACCAGGGGCTGATCGACTGGTGGCGGCACTGGGTAACTGGGGCAGTCGGTTTGTTCCTTGCCATCATCATTTCCCGCTGCCGCTACCAAGTACTGCTTGAGTGGAAATGGCCGATTTACATATTAATTAATTTGTCGCTGATCGCAGTGCGGTTTATCGGTACTACAGGGCTCGGTGCCCAGCGGTGGATCAACATCGGCGGCTTTTACCTGCAACCGTCAGAATTTGCCAAAGTAGGGATGATTGTCACTTTAGCAGCTCTCCTGCACGACAAGACTGTCCCCACGGTGGCTAATATGTTGAGGATGCTGGCGATTATGGCTGTACCCTGGGGATTGATATTTGCCGAACCAAATTTAGGTACTTCCTTGGTGTTCGGCGCGATCACAATGGGGATGTTTTACTGGGGTAATGTCAATCCCGGCTGGCTAATATTGCTATTCTCTCCTCTAATCTCAGTTCTTCTCAATAACCTGTCTACACCGATTTGGATAGCCTGGGTAGTTGTTGCGGGTATTATCGCTTGGCGATCGCTACCTTGGCCCTGGTTGGGGACTTTCGGTGCTGTGCTGGTGAACGTTGTTTCGGGACACGTCGGACATCTTTTTTGGAATGTGCTCAAGGATTATCAAAAAATGCGTCTGACAGGGTTTTTAAACCCCGAGAAAGACCCTTTAGGCAGCGGATACCACTTGATTCAATCTCGAATTGCTATTGGGGCTGGGGAACTCAAAGGCAGGGGTTTGTTTCACGGAACGCAAACTCAGCTTAACTTTATTCCCGAACAGCATACAGACTTTATCTTTTCAGCTATTGGCGAAGAATTGGGCTTTATTGGCTGCATTTGCGTACTGGTGGTGTTTTGGATAATTTGTTTCCGGTTGGTGACGATCGCTCAAACTGCTAACGATAATTTTGGTTCTTTGCTGGCGATCGGCGTACTGTCAATGTTGATTTTTCAAGTGTTCGTAAATATTGGGATGAACATTGGCTTGGCTCCGGTTACGGGCATTCCGCTGCCTTTCCTGAGTTACGGGAATGCGTCGCTGCTGAGTAATTTTCTCGGGCTGGGACTGGTGGAGTCGGTGGCGAACCAGCGACAGCGCAAGAAGCGTTGGAATTAGGTCATTCGTAATTGGTAATTGCTAATTGCAGGACTTACGCAGAACCTCTATGTTTAGGGCGCAGCGCACAAGAGCGCCTTACCGTTATAATTTGCCCGTCAAACCAGTTCTTGCGTCTAGGGCTATAATTGCTAATTAGGAATTAGCAATTATAGCCCTTTCAAATAGCCCTAATACCTCTGTAGTGAGGACTAAATTTCTCAATATTTCATGAGAAATTTAGTCCTCACTACACACGTGATAACGCTTATTTTATGCGACTAGATATGAGCAGATTATATCGTTTCTTTTCGTACCTAAATAAGAATTTTAGGAGTGCAGCAGTGCAACCTTCCCACTGGCTATTGAGATGGCCCAGCCAAGCGGGACGCACAGCAAAGCAGGGTATAATTCCGATGTTACCGTATTTGATATTATTCGTTCATATTCTTGTATGTAGCAACGGCAGAAGGCGAACTCCGGTTTAAATAGCGGAATATCCAATACTTAAATACCGTATCCAAGATAACTGGAAATGTCGCAATGAACAAAAATATGAACTGCCTATTTTCTGGCAGCCCCAAATGCCTCGATACACCTTCGAGAACTACTTCCCAGCCGTGAGGCGAGTGGAATCCGACAAACACATCCGTAAACAAAATAATTACGAAAGCTTTAGCACTGTCGCTGAGGCCGTAAATCACATCATCCATGAAAGATTTTAAAATCTCAATCTCTTTCTTGTTAGTGACGATAATCGCGGCAAAGGCTATGCAGGAAATCAAATCGGCAAAAATATTTTTAATAGCTCCACCACTTTCAGAGCGGTATTCCTCCGCTAGTTCAATAGCTTTATCGGCAATCTTATTTTCCGTTTCTTCTAAAGAAAGCGACGGAGCCAAGCCTATTAACCTTTGAAATTTGAGGTGCTGCTCAAATCTCTCTAGTTCTTGCAAGGCTTCTTCTTCCAGGTTAACATTGAGGAATATTGGTGCATTTTGCTGGGATCTAAAATGGTCAACTACGGGCCCGACTATAAAGTTTTTGGAAATTTGATTTGTCAACAGCGGAACTAAAATCAAAAGCAAAATAAATCTCAGAGATATGACTGTTTTTACTTTGGAATTGCGGAAATTTTTAACTACTTCTTTTTCCGATTCCGGGTCTAACTCTTTAGTAATTCGATTCAAAGTTCCCAAAAGCGAGCGAGGCAATAGATTGACCTCTTCAAAGTTAGTATCAACCTCGCCATCGTGAATTTGAACTGAATTAGCTGAACCTTTATTGGCGTCAGGTTTAGATCTGCTATTTGTAGAGTTCACCTGCTGATTTACTGAAGTGGCAACCGGGACAATTGCAGTTGATTTACTATTATTAATGTACTTGTCGATGACTCCATCAATAAATTCTAGCTTCTCAAATAGAAGGGAGGCTCGATCTTTATTGTCGAGATGTAATCCGTGCCGATCGTGATCCGCGCTTTGCCCCGCCTTCGGTTTTGCCCCAACTCGCTCCGGCAGTTCCAAAAAAGAACGGCTAGCATTAAACTCAACCATTCGGGTTTGGATGACCTTGAGGTATTTTTGCAGTTCGGATTTAAAGTAAGACAGGGTGCTGTGTCCGTAATCTCCCGATCGAGGGGAGATTCTTTGGCCGCCAAAATGCTCGTCTTCGATCGCCTTAATTGCTAACGCAGCATCATAAGCCTGTTCTAAGGCCCTGTCAGGCGTTTCTCGATACCATTGGTGAGCGCTGTAGAGATATTTTACAATCCTGTTCCAGGGAGAAGTATTCATAGCTAAAGCTGGTTAGTTGGCTGTAGACATTAGTGATTAAAGTATTCACGGTATGGTAACAAATTTACATAAACTCGGAACCGAAGCCTCGGATTCAATTTGGATTGTCGGAGCCGCCCGCAGTGGCAAAACCGCTCGTTTAGTCGAGCAGTTCTGCATTTGGAGCCAAACTGTCAAGCCTGTGCCACCCAAAGTTTCAGACCGGTGGCGTTCCGGGCGCCGGCGGGCCGGACAAACTGCCCCAGCAATTTTAGTCTTAGCAGCTAACGGAGACAACCGGCTAGAATTGGCCGATCGCATCGCCGTCGCTACCCAAGGAAAATATACCTTTCACTCGACAACGCCCTTCGGGTTTTTTGAGCAGGAGGTATTGCTATTTTGGCCCCTGCTAGTTCAGTCGCTGGATTTGAGGGCTCAATTTCCCCTGCGGCTGCAACCTGAAACAGAACTGGAACTTGCCGCCAGACTCTGGCGTCGCGAACTAGACGAAGGCATTTTGCAACAAACAGGGGTAAGCCCAAACCGAATGGTGCGTCGAACACTAGACTTATTACAACTTGCTGCTGTCAGCGGTACGCCGAGAGAAGAGATTCCCAGCATTCTGGAACAGGGATTTGCTGGTGACGGCGGCTCGAACAACCTGTGGACTAGCATGGGAGAGTTGCTGGAAAGGTGGCGGGAATGGTGCTTGACGCGGGGGCTGCTGACTTACGGGATTGTTTGCGAACTCTACTGGCGCTATTTGTTGCCGGATGCCACTTACCAGCAGCATTTGGCTTCTAGATACCAAGCTGTAATAGCAGACGATGTTGACGATTATCCGGCGATTAGCGGCCATTTGTTCGATCGAATGCTCGACCAAGGTGCGGCGGGGGCGTTCTCCTACAATCGGGATGGAGGAGTGCGTTTGGGCTTGGGGGCTGACACGGAATACCTAGCCCGACTCGAAAACCGCTGTCAAAGCGTGGAAAATTTGGACGCAAAAGCCGGTTTAGCCCCAGAGATTGGGGATGTAGCGGTAAGTTTAGCAGTTAATTCTGAGGGTTTTTATCCTTTAGGCTTGAGTTTGCCCGGATCGGTTCGATCGCTCCAAACCACTTCCCGGGCTCAATTGCTGCGAGAAACCGCCGAAATTATCGTGGATGCGGTGAAGTCAAAAGCCGTGGAACCGCAGGAAATCGCTGTAATTGCTCCCGGGATGGATGCGATCGCGCGTTACAGTTTAACGGAAATTCTCGCCCGAGATCGGATCGCGGCCACCTCCCTCAACGATCAGCGTCCCCTATCGAGTACGCCAGAGATTCGAGCTTTGCTCACTTTGTTAGCGTTAGTTTATCCGGGACTCGGCCGTTTAGTCGATCGAGACGGCGCAGCCGAAATGCTGGTAGTGTTGGGCAGCCAGAAACACCGTTCATTGGAAACAGAAGATTCCAACCCCACGTTCAATCTAAAATCTCAAATCCCAAATCAAAAATCGATCGACCAAGTGAGAGCAGGTTTAATCGCCGATCACTGTTTTTGCCCAAATATCGAGCGACCTCAATTGCTGGCAATTACAGCCTTTCCCCGGTGGGACAGACTGGGACACCGAGCCGCTCTTGCCTACGAGCAGATTGTGGAGTGGATCGAACAACAGCGGTCGCAACAGCAGGAGCGGCTGTTGCCGAGTCCAATTGCCCTGCTCGATCGAGCGATCCAGAAATTTCTCATGAACGACAGATACCTCCCTTACGATCGGCTAGCAGCCCTGCGCGAGTTAATGGAAACCGCCGGCCACTACTGGGAAATACAGGGGCGTCTGCAGCGTGTAGAACCAACAAACGCTGGCGACTCAGAAACGATCGCCCGCTTCATCCAATTGTTGCGCCAAGGAACCGTCACCGCCAACCCATTTCCAGTGCGTTCAGAAGGCCCAGAAGCGCAAGCCGTCACCCTCGCCAACATCTTCCAGTACCGCAGCAGCCGCCGCGCCCACAAATGGCACTTTTGGCTGGATGCCGGCTCGCCCCTGTGGCTGAGTGGGGGTGCGGCGACATTGTTTGGTGCTCCCTTATTTTTGCGATCGCAACAGGGGCATCCGTGGCAAACCGAAGAGGAAACGGCTGCCGACCAACAGCGACTGCGGCGAATTCTGCTAGATTTGTTAAGTCGCTGTTCCCTGCTTTACCTTTGCCACAGCGAACTAGCCGTCAATGGACAAGAGCAAACCGGGCCACTTCTGCCCCTCATTCACAGCTCAGTTTCTTGTCAGCAGTCAGCTTAAGGCATTCGGCTTCAGAAGGCAAGAGGCACATATGTATTCGGTATTCGGCAGGAGGAAAGAAAAAAATATTAATGCAAAGGTTTTTATTTTTCCCCTTCTGGATAAATAGCCCGGGCTGACTCGACGCCCGACTTCTACCTTCGCTCAAAATGCGGCGATATTAAAGTATACCCAAAATAGAGATCAAAACGTGCAATCATTAATATTTTGAGCTCAAAAGATGCCCGGCTTAAAAAATATCTGTAGCCGTTGCAGTTTTGATTTAGTATGCTAGAAATGATCGGGATTATTAATCAATTTTAAGCCAGATTTGTGGCAACAAACTGATACTAATCAATCAGTTCTTAAAGTTAATCGGGATCGTCGTTTAAAGGAGCCAAAATAATGCCAGCTGCAGTACCAGAAGGATTTCTCCAACCAGTAGGATTTCTCGAAGGTGAGCCGATATTCAACCTCGGGGGTGACGAAACGATCGGGCCAACTCCGGTCACAGAGCCAACTCCGGCGCCAGAGCCGACTCCGACGCCAACTCCGACTCCGACTCCGACTCCAACACCAACTCCGACTCCAACACCAACTCCCTCCGGGGACGACACATTTGGCGGCATAGACGACACATTGGGCGGAGGCACAGGTACCCTACCCTCAACGATCGGCGGCGTGCTCCGCGGCGGAGAAACCAACGACTCCTTAGTTGGCAGTCCCGGCCCCGACGTGATTTCCGGGCTGCAAGGCAACGACAACCTGCAAGGAGCCGACGGCGACGATTTAATATTCGGGGCAGATGATGACGACGTGCTGTTCGGCGCGACTGGCAACGACGTTCTAGACGGCGGTTCAGGACTCGATACCATGTACGGAGGCAAAGGCAACGACTCCCTCGACGGGGGAAATAACCCTGACCTGCTGTACGGCAATGACGGCAACGACACGGTAATCGGAGGCGAAGGCAGAGACACGGCTTACGGCGGCAAAGGCAGCGACAGCTTGCGCGGCGGTGCTGGCGACGATAGCTTTTTGGGCGATCGAGGCGACGACATCGTTTGGGGCGACCAAGGTAACGACTCGCTCTTCGGCGGCGACGGCGAGGACTTGCTATTTGGCAACGAAGGAGGCGACTGGCTCTACGGAAACGCCGGCGGGGACACATTTTTTAGCGGCGACGGGGACGACATCGTATTCGGCGGCGACGGCGACGACATCGTGGACGGCGGTGCGGGCAACGACGTTATTTGGGGCGAAGCAGGCAAAGACGTAGTGGCAGGAGGCGAAGGCAGAGATGTCTTCGTCATCGGTGCCTTCAGTTCCCCCAGTGGCAGCAGCAACGGCACTAACCCGGCATTTCTCACCACAGGCGGCCCAGATCTCGCCGATGCCGACATTTTCACAGACTTTCGCCAAGGCGAAGATGCGATCGGGTTAAGTGGCGACCTCAAGTTTGAAGATTTGGTAATCTTCCAAAGCACCGAGACCAAAGCCGGCAGTACGATTATTCGCAACGGCGTCAGCGGCGACTTCTTAGCAGTATTGCCCGGAGTAGACAGTAGAACCCTAGGGCGAAGCTCATTTGTAATTGCCCCGACAGTTCCAGGCAGCGCAACTCCGCTTCCCCTGCCGACGCCAACAGACAGTCCGACGCCGACGCCGACAGCAAGTCCGACGCCGACGCCGACAGCAAGTCCGACGCCGACGCCGACAGCAAGTCCGACACCGACGCCGACAGCAAGTCCGACACCGACGCCGACAGACGGCCCGCCGCCGACGTTCCCGACGCCGACAGCAAGTCCGACGCCAACGTTCCCGACACCGACAGCAAGTCCGACGCCGACGCCAACGTTCCCGACGCCGACGCCGACGCCCATCCTTAACCAGCCTCCAAGAGCAGTTAACGACAACTTCACCACGGTTGCGGGTCAAGAACTCAGTCTCAACGTTCTGTTGAACGACACTGACGCGGACAAGAACTTTCTTACTGTCACGACTTTTACTCCAGCAGGCAAGGGGAGCCTGGTTCCCGTGGGCGGCGGCGTATTCAAATACACCCCGAATCCGGGCTTCTCGGGTACTGACAGCTTCAGCTACTCGATCTCAGACGGTAACGGCGGCACAAGTCAAGCGGTAGCAACCATCCGCGTCAGCAGCCCGCCGCAGCTAGTAATTAACGACGGTGTGGTGGTTGCCAAAAGTTCTCCTACCCAGACAATCACCGCTGCGGATTTGTTAGTCACCGATCCCGACAACACGCCGTCGGAAATCTTTTACACGATTACCAAAGCCCCCGACGCTACCAGAGGTTTTGTCCAAAGGGGCACCACCTTTCTCAACGTCGGCGGCAAATTCACGCAAGACGATATCAACAACAACATTGTCAAATACAACCTCCTGGCGACAGGTGGCAGCGACAGTTTCACGTTTACAGCCTCCGACGGGTCTGCAACTATCGGGCCGGCATCCTTCAGCATCACCGTGGTAGATAATATTGTCGATCGCAGCGCACTCCCGGCAAGCACATTTACAGGCAGCAACCTCAGCGACTTCATCCTCGGCGGGGCCGGCGACGATACCCTATCTGGGGGCGACGGCAACGACATCATCGACGGCAGTGGCGCCAACGATCTCGAATTCGGTGAAGCAGGAAACGACTCGGTGGTGGGTGCGATCGGCAACGACTCCCTCGACGGCGGACTCGGCAACGACACCCTCGACGGCCAAGACGGCATAGACTCGCTGATCGGCGGACTGGGCAACGACCTGATGTTCGGCGGCAATGACAATGACAACCTCTTGGGCGGTGAAAACAACGACACCATTGACGGCGGAACAGGCAATGACTCGATATTGGGAGAATCCGCTGACGACTCGATACTTGGAGGACTCGGCACCGACACCTTACTTGGTGGCATAGGCGACGACTCCCTCGACGGCGGTGCAGGCGACGATATCCTCGACGGCGGACTGGGCAGAAACTTGCTCGACGGCGGTCTCAATAACGATTCCATATCCGGCGGCGACAACGATGACACGATTTTGGGTGGAGGAGGCAACGACACGGGACTCGGAGGTTCGGGCAATGACTACGTGTTGGGCGAGGCCGGCACCGACTCCCTCGACGGCCAAGCGGGCGACGACACTCTCGACGGCGGTGCAGGCAGCGACTGTCTCAGCGGCGCCTTCGGCAATGACTTGGTATTGGGCGGCGATGACAACGACTCGCTTTCCGGCGGTGCAGGCAATGACATTTTGGGTGGCGGTGCCGGTTCAGACTTGCTCACGGGCGATGCTGGCAATGATTTCTTCTACTACGAAACTCCCAGCGAAGGCGTGGACGTGATTGCTGACTTTAACGCTAACGGCAGCGAGACCGACAGGTTTTTGTTCAGGTCGTCAAATTTCGCAGGTTTAACCAACTCAGGAACTACTCTCGATTTCACCAGTTTTATCGTCAGGAATATCGGGTCTAGCGGCGACAACATCAGCAAGCAATCAGTCATTTTGTTTGAATCTAAATTTGATAACGCTCAAGCAGTAAATGCTGTGTTGAAAAATCAAAACGGTTCGAGCAAGACGGGAGCTTTCTTCGTGTACCTGAACAATACTTTTAACAAGTACGTTCTCGGCTTCGACCCGAATGTGGCAGATGACAGTCTCCCAGCTTTCGATTTGGGAGTTTTGAATTCTATTCCTACAGTGCCGGGAGCGCTCAGCACCGTCATTACTGCATCTGACTTTAAGTTTATTTAGTAGTTTTTGAGTAGCGTCGCAAGGAGTCGGAACAATGCCAAGTGCAGTACCAGTAGCTTTTTTTCTCCAAGAGGGGCCACCGTTCGTGTTAGTGGATGAGAACGGGGAGATTTCGGATATCATCGGCACGCTACCAGACCCGATGACGGGGACGGACGTGATGATGACGGACACGGGGACAACGACAACTACAACGGACACGGGGACAACGACAACTACAACGGACACGGGGACAACGACAACTACAACGGACACGGGGACAACGACAAC
>NZ_JAUBPO010000013.1:55492-56626 GCF_036700785.1 Microcoleus sp. S28C3
TACAACGGACACGGGGACGGACATTTCGATCACCCCGGTGCCGCGGCCACCTCTGACAGTTCCCACGCCTCCCCCCGAGCCACTTTTTGTCGATGGCTTAGTTGTCGCAAATGACGGCATTAACTATTTAATCGGCAGCTTGTTCAATGACACGATTGCCGGGGGTGGCGGCGACGACACGCTTCTGAGTCGGGACGGAGACGATTTACTCAGGGGCGAAGACGGTAACGATTCTCTCAACGGCGGCGCTGGTAAAGATCTCGTTGAGGGCGGGCGCGGCAATGACACGGCGCGGGGTGGTAAAGGCGATGACTTGGTTTCTGGCGACCAGGGCGATGACGTAGGTTTTGGCGACCAGGGCAACGATATTGTCTTCGGTTCTGAAGGCAACGACTCGCTGTACGGCGGTAAAGGCAATGACTGTCTGCGCGGTGGTGGCGAGGACGACCTGATTTTTGGCGACAAGGGCAATGACAGTGTTTTTGGCGACACGGGTAACGACTGCCTGATTGGCGCTGGCGGCAATGATATTTTGTTGGGCCAGGAGGGCGGAGATGTTATCACCGGCGGTGTTGGTAACGATACTGGTGACGGCGGCGAGGGTGATGACCTGGTCTTCGGGGGCGACGGGAATGATTCTCTGTCTGGAGATGCTGGGGATGATATTCTTTCGGGCGATCGCGGATCGGATACTCTGACAGGAGGCGACGGATCGGATATCTTTGTTCTCGGTAGGGTAGGCACGTCGCCTGCTGGCAACGGCTTTCTGACTACTGGCGGCCGCGAAATCGGCGATGCTGATGTAATTAGAGATTTTAATGCGGGAGATTCGATCGGTCTGGCTGGAGGTCTCAACTTTACAGAGTTAGAAATTTTCCAGGGCCAAGGCTCGAATTCTAGCAACACGATTATTAGGGACAGGCGAACTGGGGAATTTTTGGCGGTGTTGATTGATGTTCGATCGAACTCGCTAGATGAATCTAGGTTCACTACAGATCAATTACCGCGCGTAGACGACAATCCTTTCACCATTCAGGGGACAAGTGCTTCTCCTTCTCCGACACCGACGGGGACAACTCCTTCTCCGACACCGACGGGGACAACTCCTTCTCCGACACCGACGGGGACAACTCC
>NZ_JAUBPO010000013.1:56726-84611 GCF_036700785.1 Microcoleus sp. S28C3
CCGACACCGACGGGGACAACTCCTTCTCCGACACCGACGGGGACAACTCCTTCTCCGACACCGACGGGGACAACTCCAACTCCGGCCGCGACGACTCCAACTCCGGCCGCGACGACTCCGACTCCGGCCGCGACGACTCCAACTCCGGCCGCGACGACTCCAACTCCGGCACCGAGTCCGAGTCCATCACCATCACCGGGGACAACTCCGAGTCCAACTGCGTCGCCGGGAACAACTCCGAGTCCGACTCCGGCACCGGGGACATTGCCGACACAGGTTCCGAGTCCGACTCCGACTCCGACTGCGGGCGGGACAACCCCGAGTCCGAGTCCTTCCATCGTCCCGACTCCAACTGCTACGACCCCAACTCCTCCGCCTTTGGGCGGGGGGCCGACTCCGCCGAGTTTTACATCTCCGACTCCTAACCAGCCACCGATCGTGGAAGCGGGCAAGACGGTGACTGGTTTGCAGAATTTGCCTCTGTCTCTGAGCATTTCGGCGCCCAGCGACCCGGAAGGCCAGCCGCTGTCGATCGCGGTAGTTGGACTTCCCAATCCTACTTTTGGTCAGGTAATTACGGGTACGAACCCCCTCACCGTGAACCAAAAGTTAACAGTTCAGGATTTACTGGGGCTGACATTTCAACCTGGAACAAATGCGATCGGGCAAGCCGGTTCTTTCAGCTACAGCGTAGCTGACGACCAAGGCGGCACGGCAGCAGCGTCAGTGGCGATTAACATCAATTCTTTCGATACCTCCGTAACTGTTCCAACTACCCTGTCGCCCATTGCTGTCAATGACGGCATCGTATTTACGAGTACGAATAATTTGCTGCCCACTTTTATCGACGTGCTGGCGAACGATTCCAGCCCGCAAAAAGGGCCGCTCAGCATTATCAATGTCAGCACACCGCAACTGGGGATAGCTGTAAACCTTGTCTCTCAAGTGCAATTCATCCCCGGCAACGTAGCGGGTACAACTGCTTTTACCTACAGCGTCAGCGACGGGTTCGGGACAGTTCCGGGCGTAGGTACTGTCACCGTTCAAATATTGCCGGCTGATAGCGGGCCTAACAATTTGGTTGGGGGTTCTTTGCCGGACAATCTGAACGGTTTAGCGGGCAGCGATACTATTGACGGTCAAGGCGGCAACGATAGCATGGACGGCGGTTTGGATAACGACGTGCTCGTAGGCGGCCTCGGCGCAGATACCATGACGGGGGGCGGCGGCAGCAATCAATTCCGCTATACCAGCCCTGCACAAGGTGGGCCGGCTTTTGATGCGGCTTCTTCGGCGGCGATCGATGCTGCGATCGCGGCGGGCGGATACGATGTGATTACTGATTTTAACGGCCTGGGCGTGCCGATCGCCGATCAGTTTAATTTTGCCCCCGGATTTGCCAATCTCAGCGGTAACACCCAAGTTCTGCTGGAAGTGCAGACAACTGTTTCTGCAAATATTCTGGGAGGAACTGCTTTCTTGTTTGCCTACGATTCCGGCGGCAATACTTACATCATTTATGACGGCAATGGCAATAACGCCACCAGCAGCGATTCTCGCATTTTGGCGAAGTTAAATGGTGTAACGGGGGTTTCTTCTCTTTCGGAATTTGACTTTACTTTTATCTAAAAAGATAAGAGGTTTTTAACCGCAAATTAACGCAGATAAACGCCGATTTTCTTGGCAGTTTATCTGCGTTAATTTGCGTTCATCGGGCGTTAAAAATTAAATCTCATTATGTTCAGAAAACAATCCCAATAAAGGGCCGAGAATAGCGCCGAAAACAAAGCCGCCGGCGTGGGCCCAGTAAGCAACTCCGCCGGATTCCATGCCTACACTTGCCGGGGCATTTAAGGAAGCCAAGCCGCTCAATGCTTGCTGTGCAAACCAAAACCCTAGAAAGAAGAAAGCGGGGACTCTGACGGTGGTAATAAAGATTCCCAAGGGAAGCAGTGTCAGAACTTTTGCTTGGGGATATCTGAGAATGTAAGCTCCCATGACGCCTGCAATCGCGCCGCTAGCACCCAGGGACGGAATGGGCGATGCTGAGGAAAAATACCACTGAGTTAGTGATGCTAAAACGCCGCAAGTAAGGTAAAATATTATAAATTTGACGTGTCCTAAACGGTCTTCTACGTTGTTGCCAAAAATCCACAAAAATAACATATTTCCCGCAATGTGGAGAAAACCTGCGTGCAGGAATTGGGAGCTGATTAGTGTCGTCCATTCGGGAAATGGCGAAACTGGCAGAGCAACCCGACACATATTGCTTAACTGGCAAGGAATTACGGCCCAAGAGTAGAAGAATTGGGTTAATTGTCGATCGCCTAAACTGAGTTCGTACAAAAATACTAATATGTTTGCGGCAATCAGCCCGTAGGTGACGTAGGGAGTGATACTAATGGGATTGTCATCGCGTAAGGGAACCACAGCCTTTTTTTCCTCATCAAAATATTGGCAACACAGTAGCGCATTTATAGCCCAGGTGTCTCCTGTCTAAAGGAAGAGGGAACAAGCCAATCGATTTTAGATTTTAGATTTTAGATTTTAGAATTGAAGAATTGAAGAAAGCGACTTGACGGATGTATCCGGGGGCTGGTTAATCTATTTTAGATTTTAGATTTTAGATTTTAGATTTTAGAATTAAAGAATTGAAGAATTGAAGAAAGCGACTTGACGGATGTATCAGGGGGCTGGTTATCGGATACTATATTTTTTATTAGTGCACGCATGAATCCGGGGGCTTGTACCGCCTGCGGATGCCACAAGCTTCCTTCAAACCCGCCGTATCCCGCTGAAAAAAAAATAAAACCCATTTAATAAAACCCTTCACCTTGCAGTTAGTTGAATATCTGCTTTTTAGTGTAGGGTTTTATTTTACCGCAAAAGTGTAGATTGTAGGATTGCAGAGCAAGTTTGTAGTTGCGATATTGGTACGGGTTTTCACTTCTCAACAAAACTACAAACTTATTTATCCGGCTGCTGATTACATTTTTACAGCAGGGCTAGTCGAAGGTTTAGGCGACTTAATTTCCTGGGAAACTGCACGGGCGCGGTAGAGTTTAGCAACGACTTGCTCGCACTTGGACAAATCCGATTCTATCTCTGTCAAAATGGCAGTTGATACGGGATCTGTGAACTTCACCCGCAGGTTGTTGATATCGACAACACCGGTTTGCAAATCACCCAGAGTGCTCCGCAGCAAGAACGTTTCATCGGTTCCTTGCATCGAGGCTTTTAATTTAGCGTATTTGTCGGCAATTTGGGCGGGAATTGAGGGTTTTTCGCCGAAATCGTTGAGGCGTTTTTCGAGAGCGAGGATGTGGTTCTGTTTATTTTGAATCATTTCTCTCAAGAGCGATCGCAAATCGCTGTCTTGGGTTTTTTCCGCATAATTTTGAAAGGCTTCGCAAGCATAGCGTTCCCCTGCGAGGGCGGTATTCAAACCTTTAACAATGTCGCCTTGTGTTGAGCCACCCCAACCATTAGCTAATTTCCACCATTCTGCATTTGTGTCAGTTTCTTCTGGCAAAGCGACTTCTTTTCCGCCGTAACCGAGGCGAGCCAGAATTGCGGTGGTAAATATTGCTAAATCTCCCGGTTGGCGGGAAGTGATCAAGTTGCCGTCAACTACTAAAGCTTCGTTGATGTAGTTAGCTCCGGCATTGATCATGTCTGTTTTAATTGCCAAGAAACCAGTCGCATTTTTGCCTTTCAGCAAGTCTGCTTCAATCAAAACTTGCGGGCCGTGGCAAACAGCAGCGACGATTTTTCCTTGCTCAAATGCTTCACGTACAAAATGTACTGTATTGGGATTAGTCCGCATTGTATCGGGAGCCATACCGCCGGGAATTATCACTGCATCGAATTCTGCGGGGACTGCTTCTGTGGTAGTTCCGTCTGCTTGCATGGCAAGTTTTCCTTGTTTCCCTGCATACTTTTCGTTTGTTCGGGAACCGAGGACAACTACTTCAAATCCTGCTTGTTTTAAGGCGTTGTAAGGAACTAGAAATTCCGAATCTTCAACTCCATTTTCGATGAGTATGGCAACTCGTTTGGTTTGGCGATTGTTATCGGCTGTCATAATCAGTTTCCCTTCAAGTAGTCTTTTCTCTAAACTTAATTCATTTGTTGCTGTTTTCGCGTCTGGCTAAAGTGATAAATTGGTTCTAGGAAAAATGTGCGTTCGTGAGTCTTTGGAGGTAGTCGTAAAGTACCCAATGCGCACCCTACAATTAGATGTTTTGTGCAAGTTGTGCGATCGCATCAATGCACGTAAGAGGCTCCATTAATGTCGATCGTAGTCCCGGTAGCGTGCGCAGCCAAACCCGACGCTAAAAACGCGATAACATTGGCAACATCTTGAGGAGGAGCGATTTTGCCGATCGGGATATCGCGAATAATATCAGCTTCGCCGCACTTTTGAATAAACTGATTAGACATTTCTGTACTGACAAATCCCGGTGCAACTGTAAAAGCCAAAATATTATCAGCCGCAAACCCTCTAGCAATGCTGCGAGTTAAAGCAACAACAGCACCTTTTGACGCGGCGTAGTGCAGATAATTCGGGTCATCGCCGCGAAAAGCAGCGCGACTTGCTATATTAATAATTATACCTCCACTTCGAGTTTTAAAATAAATAATTGCTTCGCGGCACAAGTCGGCAACGGCAACTAAATTAACTTGTAGAGTTTGTTGCCAAGCTGACGACCAAATATCGAACTCGTCCTCTATACCCGCTGACTGCATAATTCCAGCATTGTTAACTAAAACATCAATATGACCGCGCCATTTTAAAGCATCTCGCCACAAAGTCGATCCCGCGTTTTCCAGCATCAAATCTGCTGCCAATAAATAACAGCGATCGCGCGCAACACTTGCTGCTACCGCTTCAGCTTCAGTTTGACTGCGACAGTAATGCAAAATCACCTCAGCCCCAGCATTAACCAGAGTCCGCACCGTCACTGCACCAATCCCCTTTGAGCCGCCAGTTACTAAAATTACCTTGCCTGTTAAATCAATCATTTCTCTATCTCTTTTCTCTTTCTCTGTACCCTCTGCGCCCTCTGCGGTTCATAAAAAAAATAAATCCCCTTCACACATGAAATAGAATTGCTATATGATACAGCACATTCCATCTCAATGTGTATGCCATTGCCTCATGCTGATGGATATCTGCAATAAACCTGTCCAAAAACTTCCAAATCCTTTCCCATGTTGGTTTCTATTGGAAATATAGGCACTGCTTACAGCACTATAGCTTCTTTGTTCTTAAACTCGATAACTACAGTGGATTCGGCAGCAGAGGTCGAATTAAATCCAGAATTCTGTCAGAATTAAAATTATTGATATAATCAGTTAGTGCCTGGGACAAACCTGCTTTAGATTCGGGAATTTGTACGATTAATTCGTTCATAACTTCGGTATCGAGATAGTAAGCGGCTTGATACATTTGTTCTAACCACTGAGGGGACATCACGGATATATCTTCTACAGACAGCCTTTCAGCTAATAGTTTGTTTGGAGTTGCTCCTCGGGCTTCGTAAATATATTGCACTCCCAAATATTTAGCGATTTTGTCAAAAATTTCTTTCTGCTGAAATGGCTTGCTCATAAATTCGTTACAGCCAGCCATGAGAACGTCCTCTCGCTCTTCTTCAAAAACACTGGCAGTTAAAGCAATAATGACAGTTTCTTGGTTGTTAGGGCGTTGTCTAATATATTTAGTAGCTGTGTAGCCGTCCATGATTGGCATTCGCAGATCCATGAAAATCAGGTGCGGCAACCAACTTTCCCACAGTGAGATTGCCTCAACTCCCTGTGTTGCTTCTCTCACCTCAAAGCCAATGGAGGTCAGGATCTCGACTAACAAGCGGCGATTTTCTGCTAAATCTTCAACAACAAGGATACGGTAGGTTGGTTGTCCAGGAGCTAAACCAATTACTCTTTGATTAATTGATTCCGGGGGTAAGGATTCTGCTTGAGGTAACTGTACAGCAATCTCAAAGGAAAAAGTGCTACCTCGGTTCAAAGTGCTTTTAACCCGGATTTGACCGCCCATGAGTTGGACGAGTTTTTGACTGATCGCTAAACCAAGCCCAGTGCCTTGACTCAAATTATTCCCAGCTTGGGTTTGCACAAATAATTTAAATAGGCTGTCAATTTCTGTTGGAGCAATTCCCACGCCTGTATCTTCAATTTCAAAACATAGGTGACGAGAGGTTTTGTCTCTTTGTGCTGCTCTTACTCGTAAGGTGATGCTTCCTTGCTTGGTAAATTTAATCGCATTACCGAGCAGATTTACCAAGACTTGATATAGTTTTTTCTTGTCGGTATGCACAAATTTAGGAAGATCTGGATCGGACTCGAAAATTAGTTGCAATTCTCTAGAATGGGCTTTAACTTGCAGCATTTCTTCAAGAGAAGTCAGCAAATTTGTCAAATCAAAGTCAGAAGGATTGAGTGTCATCCGTCCGCTCTCGATTTTGGATATATCTAAAATATCGTTAATCAAGTCCAACAAATGTCTACCGCTACGATTGACAATCTGCAAGCGCTCTTGGAGAGAAGGAGTCAGAGCCCTCTCATCGCTCATCAATTGCGTGAATCCTAAAATAGAGTTGAGGGGGGTGCGGAGTTCGTGGCTCATATTCGCGAGGAAGACACTCTTGGCTTGGTTGGCTGCTTCTGCTGTTTCCTTCGCCTGCCGAATTTCCACCTCAGCTTGTTTGCGATCGCTAATATCAATTAAATATCCCAAAATTTCCACTGGTCTCCCTTCATTATCGCGAATTAGCTTGAGTTGTTGGAGTATCCAGCGATAATTCCCATCTGAGTGCAGAAGACGGAATTCCTGAACATAAAAACCATCGGTGAATAGATTTGTTACTCCATTAAGCACCTGGTCTACATCATCTGGATGCAGATGATCGATCCAAAATCCAGACTGTTCTAAAAATTCTTTGGTTTCGTAGCCGATTACGTCTTTGATGTTTTCGCTGATGAATGTTGGGCCATACTCGCCATCAACTTTACTGCTAAAAATAACGACGGGACTGTAGTTCAGGAGAAAGTTGAGACGGTTTGTGGTAGCTTGCAAGGCTTGTTCAGACAGTTTTAGCTTTGTTATATCGTGCTGAACGGCAACATATACAGTTCCGTATTCAGGATGCTCAAACTTAGAGGTATGAACTCTGCACCAAAAGAGTGTGCCATCTTTTTTTTTGTTGTAGACTTCATATTTCGCTTCCCCGTCCCGATCGACTTGAGTGACGATATCTTCAACGGTTTCGTCGGGTGTAATCTGTGTATCGACATAATTTATTACACCAACGGGTTGACCTGCGAGTTCGCCCTCTCGGTAGCCAAACATTGCATCAAATTTAGGATTAGTGTAGAAGATCGTCAAGTCTGAGGCTTTGATTAAACACACTCCCCCTGCCATATTATTCATAATAATGCTTTGCAGTTCGAGTGTTTTTTGAACTTCTTTTCGAGCCGTGATGTCTTGAATTTGAGCAATAATATGCAGTGGATTTCCCTGCTCATCTTTTACTACAGATCCATTCAGCAGAATCCAAACAATATGTCCTTGTTTATGCAAATAACGTTTTTCTCGTTGGTAAGTTGAAATGGTTCCTGCTAATAGATTACGCCTATTATTAAGATCCACTGCTAAATCTTCAGGATAGGTAATGTCTTCAAAAGTTAGTGTTAACAACTCTTCTGAGGAGTAGCCAACAATCTGGCACAGGGCAGGATTGACTTTAAGCCAATGCCCGTCAAGGGAAAGGATCGCCATCCCGATCGAGGCATCTTCAAACGCATGGCGAAACTGCTCTTCACTGTTTCGTAAAGCTGTCTCAATTTGTTTGCGCTCGTTTTCAGCTCGTTTGCGATCGCTGATGTCGCGTTTAAATACAGAAGCCCCAATAACTCTGCCTTTTGTGTCCTTCACAGGCGATATGGTGCAAGAGATGTGGATAAGTTTTCCATCTTTACGGACGCGCAAGGTTTCATAGTTTTTAATCATTTCTCCTTGTCGAATCCTTTCGAGGATTTGCTGTTCTTCGTTGGTAAGATTGGGTGGAATTAGAATAGCGATCGATTGTCCTATGATTTCTTCAGCCTTGTAGCCAAAGATTTTTTCTGCTGCATTGTTCCAGCTTAAAATGATGCCGTCTAAGGACTTGCTAATAATTGCATCACCAGAGTATTCCACAATCGCTGCCATGCGTGCCAGTGATGCTTCTGCTTGCTTGCGAACCGTAATATCGGTTCCAATGCCGAGAAACCCTGTGATATTGCCTTCTGGGTCATATAAAGCTGTCGCCGAGAGGAGTAACGGAAAGCGACTACCATCTTTGCGGATGTACGACCATTCGTACTCGTCTGTCTCTCCAAGACGTGCCTTGGCAACAAAAGTCTCAAATCCTGGTTCGATAGAGATTCCCATTTGGACAGATAAATCTTGGGCGCGATGTACGACTTCCTCCTTGTCGTGAAGGATCGCAGGTGTTGCTTTCCCCAAAACTTCTTCGGCACTATATCCCAACCATCGCTCGGCGGCTTTGTTAAAGGTAAGAATCGTACCATCTACGGCGGTGGAAATGATGCTGTAATTGGCACTATCTAAAATAGCTTTTTGCAGCGTTGTTGTTTGAAGTAATTCTTCCTCAGCCTGTTTGCGATCGCTGATATCGCGCAGCATAACCGTAAATACCGTTTCGTCTCCTATTTCCAGCCTAGAAATTGAGGCTTCAGCAGGAAACTGAGTGCCATCTTGACGGCGACCCCAAATCTCACCTCGTTCTCCCATCCTTCCCGCTATACAAAATTGAGCAAATTGTTGGATATGCTGCTGGTGAGCATTCCTAAACTGTTCTGGCAGTAGTAAGCTCAGGGGTTGCCCTAAAACTTCCTCAGTTTTATAGCCGAAAATCTTTTCCGCCCCTTGATTAAACAGGGTAATGCGTTGAGTGCGATCGACTGAAATGATTGCATCATTGGCGATTTCTAGAATTCCAGCAAAACGAGCCTGTGATTTTCGTACAGCTTCTGTCCGTTCAGTCACAAGGATTTCTAAAGTTTCATTAAGTTTTTGCAGCTCTGCTTGGGTTTGTTGGCGATTGAAATCTATCTGGTTGAGAAATCGAGCCGTCCCCCAAATGAGAATTGAGAACGTGAAAACCATGATGATTGACCGCAAGGCACAGCCAAATTCAGCGTTATACAAACCTAATTTTTGCCCTTGAAGAGTGAACCAGTTCAGTGATATGGGAAAGAGGATCGTCCAAGGCAGCAGCCACCGCAACATCAATCCGCCGACTAGCGGACTGGTGACTTCTTGCATTAACCCTTCCTTGGGTCGGAGCAATAAAATACCTCCATAGAGGATGAAAAAGGTGAGGATCGTGTTTAGGGCTTGAGTTGTTGTAATTAAGATCAGTTGGGTGAAAATATTGACCTCAAAGATGTGTCCAAAGAAAGCTAGGAGAGAAATTAAAGCCGCAACACTACTGCAAATCTGTGCCAACCAAATGTTCCGTTCGATATTTTGCCCTAGCAGTAATAGTGCTACTCCCATCAGCACAAAATTTAAGGCGGTATTCACTCCCATTCGCCCCGGCTCGGGAGTCGCCGAAGACGCGACATCCCGGAAAAGCCACTGATCGATACTCAAATGCCAACCAAAGAGATACTCGCTCAGCGTCAGCAGCCCGATCGCAATTACCAACCCGGCCGTCCCTTGAGCGACTCGATAGTGCAGTCGAGTTAGTCTTTGGTACTGCAACAATCTCAAAGACACTCCAGCCAGCAAAAAGCAAAGTGCCGTGTTTGCTTTCATGGTCGAAGTCATACCGGGAAAACCACTTTTGAGTAGGGAGATGTCAAATTGCCAACCGAGCAGGACGACACACCCGATCGCAATGACGAATACACTTGTCAGTTGAGAAATGTGCTTGTTCATAAATAAATCGGCTGCTTGGGTTGAGAAAAGGTTTTCCTGATGTTACAAGAAGCAAAGTGACGTTAATTGTCACGAATCCCCTTTGCCAAAAAAACGCTCTCATCTGGACTAATGTGCATTGAGGCTCTTTGCTTACCTGCTTTAATCGTTCTTTAGCCCTAATTTAGATAAATCAGTTAATTCCATAATGATATCTGTTTTAAAATTTAGCACTAAATCTTTGAGGGCATTCGCGATCGTCGCTTGAGAAGACGGTATTTGTTCAATTAATTCCAGCAGGACATCTGCATCACAATAGTAAGCCGCTTCATACATTTGCTGTAACAATTCGGGGGGCATTGTTGCTAAAGCGTCCCTGGATAATTCAACCCTCGCCAGCGGAGAAGGATATTGAGAGGTAATGGGCGAGATGTCATCTAGTTTATCCTCGTATAACGACAGTATCTCCGTTAACATTTGCAATAATTCTCCGATCGTGTACGGTTTCAATAAAAACTTTTTTACATCAGCATCTAATGCCAGTTTTCTATTCTTAATGAGTCCGCTAGTCGCAATTATCTTCACCAGAGGATTGATTTTTTGCAATGTCTCAATTGTGGTAACACCATCTAGGTTTGGCATCATCATATCCATTAAAACAACACTGATTTCCTGTTGATTTTCGGTATAGAGAGCGAAGGCTTCAATCCCATCACTAGCGAGTATTGTTCTGTAGTTATAGTTTTCGAGAGAGGTTTGTGTTACCTCTTGAATAGAGGTTTCATCATCCACAATTAAAATCAACTCGCCCTTACCTCTGGGCAGTAATTTTTCTCGGGGTATGACACTCACCTCTCCCTCTATAGCAGGTAAAAAAATATTAAATTCGGTCCCCTTGCCCAACTCGCTATCAACCTTGACAAAACCGCCATGAGTTTTGACAATCCCCGCCACGGTTGATAATCCTAGTCCCGTTCCTTTGCCAATTTCCTTGGTCGTGAAAAACGGGTCAAAAATTCGGTTTAACAATTCGGGTGGGATGCCGCTTCCCGTATCAGAAACCGTCACCACCACATAAGAACCTGCTTTTGCTTCCAAATTGATCAGGGCATCATGTTTACCTAATAGACGATTTTCAGCGCAAATAGTCAAAGTTCCTTCGTCTGGTATCGCATCTCTGGCGTTAATCATCAGATTCATAAATACTTGGTGCATTTGGGTAGAATCAGCCGAGATTCTCCACAGTTCCTTAGTCGGTATTTCCGCTGAAATTGCGATTGATTTAGGAAATGTCTGTTTAGTAATACCGATCACTTCTAGGAGCAGGTCGCCTAGCTGTAATATTACATAATTACCTTCCGTTCCTCTACTGAAAAGAAGAATTTGCTTGACCAAATCAGCCCCACGTCTAGCACTGCTAGAAAGAATCGTAAACAGTCTTTCTGTCTTATCATCTAGGTTAGGAAATTTGAGAGGAAGCATTTGAGTAACGCTCAAAATCGGGGTAAGAATGTTATTAAAATCATGGGCGATTCCACTTGCTAACGTTCCTAAACTCTCTAATCTCTGGGCATGATAAAATTGTTTTTCAAGTTGTTTTTTTTCGGTGATATCAGTGTTAATTACGAGAATAGATTTTAGCTTTAAAAAATGATTTTCTACCAGAATTTTACGGCTTTCTACGATAATATTATTGCCTGCTTTAGTGCTTTGTTTTATTTCACTTTGCCAAATACCTTGTTCGCTAGTGGTTTTTATAGCCTTAGTATGAGCAATTGGTTGGTTAAATAAGGTTTTAGTTTTTTGCCCGATAATTTCGGTTGCTGTCCAACCATACAAACGTTCAGCTCCTTTATTCCAAAATAAAATCTGGTCGTCTAAATCGTGTACAAAAATGGCATCAGTAGTAAGATCGATTAATGCTGCTTGTTCGGCAATTTTTTGCTCTGTTTCTTTGCGTTGGGTAATATCCGTAATAATTTCTATGCCCACCCAACAATCTTGTTCTCGATCCCATTCAGCGACATAGTTTGAGGAAAGCCAGCGAATAGTGCGATCGCCATGCAAAAAACGATACTCAACGATCCCCGATCGCCCTCCTTTAATGTTTTGCACCAATGAGACAAGAGCCTTTTCTCGATCTTCAGGTAGTATATTCGCCGTAATTAGGGAAGAATCGGCTTGCACGGCTTCTAAGCTATAGCCAAAAAGCTGTTGGGTTCCTCCTATCCAAGAATCGATTTTAAACGTGCCATCGGTCAAAAGACGAAAATTATTAATAACGGCGATCGCGCTGTTGAGAATTTGACTGAGTTTAGCAGCTTCTTTAATTTTAGATTCTGTAATATCAGTAATAATAATACTATTAACTAAAAGCTGATCTATTTTAAATTGTTTAAGCGATAATTTGACAGGTACTTCCTTATTTCCTGTTGCCGCGATCAAAGATAACTCTCTGGTGAGAGTTTCTTTTTCTTGAACCTCTTGTAAAAGTTGTAAAAACGCTTTTCTATCCTTGGGCGCAATAAAGGTTTCTAAGCTAGAGCCAATCAGGTTTTTTAAAGAAAAATCTAAGAGTTCTGAGAGTCGCTTATTACAGTACAAAATCAAGCCTTCAGAAGAGACAGTTGCTGCTCCTTCCCCCATTTGTTCAACTAAACACTGATAAACATAATCTGCCCCCTGAAGCGTAAAAACTCGCTCCCCTTGCTGCGTAGAAACAACAACAGCGTCAACTTCGCCAGAACAAATAGCCTGCAACGTTTCTTCCGTCACATTTAGGCGTTCCTGCACTTCTGCCAATTGCTGCTGTAGCGTTTCGACTTCTTGGCGCAACTTTTCAATAGGAGCTTGGGAGTCCTTCATTGCTTTCCTCTTCAATGATATTTTTAGGCACAAGATTAAGACCCCTTAACACTTTTTCAGTATTCGATAAATTGCCAATAATCTTTTGTAAGGGCGTAGGTAACTGTTTAATCAATGTGGGAACAGCCACAATATTCTCGGCAATAGCGGCTTCTGTCTGTTGATAAATATCAATAACTTCTAATTCATAACGTCCTTGGAGATGTTGCTCACAAATTTTTTTGATATTTTGCAACGCCGTCACCGATTGGAGCGTTGTACCTGCAATATAAAGACGTAGGATATAATGCTGTTCCTGCTGCGATTGGGACAAAGCCTGTTCAAAAAGTTCTGTAGTTACTAGGTTAAAATCTTCTGAGTCAATCATCGTTAGTGCCGTTAATGCCTAAATATTGAGTTAGCGTTCATCCATAAGAGGACTTATGTGCAGTCCTACTAAAACTTTTTCAGTATTCGATAAATCACCAATAATTTTTTTAATCGGTTCGGGCAATTTTCTGACGAGAGTCGGTAGAGCAACGATGTTATCTTCTATGGCGAGATGGGGCTGTTTACTTAAGTCAATAATTTCTATGCTATATTGACCGTTAAGATATTCCTCACAGATTTTCTTCAAATTGGCAAAAGCAACCAGAGATTTAGGGGTTTGTCCCGCCACATATAAGCGCAGGTGCCAAATCTCTGCTCCTTTTGTGTTAGCGGTATCTGATAAATGATCGGTCATGGTTTTTCTCCTTAGAAAATAGATTTTAGGGGTTAAGATGGCGTAATCTTCCTATAGAGGTTCGATTATCCCGCACCGTTTTTTGATATTCTTCTTCTTCTTCTATCAGCAAAGTGAATTCCTCATCTCGATTGGTTAATTGCATTTGCAGAGCTTCGATCTGAGCTTGTATGAGATGTTTTTCTTGCTCACACTCGCGTTTTTTGAGTTCAAAACTCTGTCGCCGTTTTCTAGCGGCAGATTGTTCCTCTAGTGATTGATTGATGCGTTGCGTTCCTGTTAATACCTTGCCATCTCCCAAATAAACCTCCACCAAGTTTACCCCTTGATTAGTGAGCACAAATTCTCGTACTTGATTTGAGTGCATCATGCCGCGAGATTTGAGGACATAGAGAATCCGATTGCGCTCCCCATTGACCTTGAGGGTTTGGAGTTCTAACCAAGTATCCATCAGAGAGGAAACACCCATTTCTGTCTGTTCGTGGTCGCGGTCAGTATCACCGGGAGTTAAATCGGTCAAGAAAACTGTGATTTGCTTACTCTTTAAGTAGTCAATTAAGCGCATGAAAAAGCTTTTTGTTTGCATAAAGCTTCCACTCAAAATGAGATTACTCATCGGATCGATTACGATCGCACTTGGTTGAAATTCTTTGACCCAGCGATGGATCTTAAACAAACGCATTTCTAAATTATAGTTAGTGGGACGTACCGCATCAAATTGCAATAATCCCTGCTCTACATAGGGGGCTAAGTCAAGACCAATCGAGTTTAAATTACGGAGAATTTGTTGGGGGGATTCTTCAGTGGCGAGATATAAACACCGTTCGCCCCTCAGGCAGGTTGCTTGGGCAAAATGAGCGGCAAGAGTCGTTTTCCCCGTTCCTGCCCTGCCTGTAACAAGAATACTGCTACCCCGATAGTAGCCCTGCCCGCCAAACATTTCATCAAGTTGCGGGATGCCCGTTGAGATGCGCTCGTTAGAAACCTCATGGTCTAACGTTAAAGAAGTAATTGGTAAGACAGAAATGCCATTTTCTTCAATTAAAAAAGGATACTCATTATTACTGTGGCGAGAGCCGCGATATTTGACAACTTGGATGGTTCTTGTGGCGATATCTCCAACGGTTTTTTGATCTAATTTGATCACACAATCCGAAACATATTCTTCTAAACCTTGACGGGTTAAGGTCAGTTCTCCTCTCTCGCCAGTGATTACGGCTGTCACACCTTGGTCTTTTAACCAATGAAATAAACGGCGCAATTCTGCTCGGAGAATGTTGGCATTGGCTAAACCAGCAAACAAGACTTCTATCGTGTCTAAAACTACCCGTTTAGCCCCAATTTTTTGAATCGCATAGCCTAGACGAATAAATAGGGCTTCTAGGTCGTATTCTCCTGTTTCCTCAATTTCGCTGGCTTCAATATAAATATGATCGATTAATATTTTGCCTTCAGCGCTCAATTCAGTTAAATCCCAGCCTAAAGATGTGACATTTTTAGTGATTTCTGCCGCAGTTTCTTCAAAGGTAAGTAAAACTCCAGGTTCCCCGTACAGTGTTGCGCCGCGCACTAGAAACTCCACACCAAATAACGTCTTACCGCAACCCGCTGACCCGCAGATTAAGGTTGGTCGGCCTTGGGGTAAACCTCCATCTGTGATTTCATCAAGCCCCTGAATACCCGTTGGGCATTTGGATAATTGTAGATGTTGATTTATTTGCATAAAAAAATAAAAAATGATTATTGATAGGACTTACATAAGCCCACAACTATCCTACCTGTGACAATCTAGGAATCTGTGCTATTGTCTTTATTACCCGTGTATGATTAACAATATCACTTTTTGTCGATCGAGTATCCATAGCTTTTCGTTTCTTGAGGGAAGCGCCAGCAGGTGGCGGATTACATCGCGGCAATTGAGAGAAGGCGGGGAATAGAGCCTTTCTATAGATCTGGGCGGGTGATAACCCGGCTGCAACCACGATCGAGTAAAGATTGAGCTAACTTATGGTAACAAAAGATAGGCAGCCGAATGGTTATAGACTAGCCTGTTGACAAAAAATGTTACCAACATTCTATCAGACCCACTTACCAAAACAACTGACCCATACCTAATGGATTGTACTAACAGTCTTACTGAATATGATTAGCGATTCAGTTACCAGCTATCTAGGCAACATTTTAATCGTTGACGATTTACCCGAAAACCTGCGTTTGCTGAGGGATACATTGAGCGAACACGGTTATAAGGTTCGCAGTGCGACGACAGGGGCAATGGCGCTCAGAGCCGCCCAATCTCCAGCGACGGAATTAATTTTACTAGACATTAAGTTGCCAGATATGGATGGCTATGAAGTTTGCAGACAATTAAAATCTGAAGTTCGCACCGCAGACATTCCAGTTGTTTTTTTGAGTGCGCTCAATGACACTTTCAATAAGGTGCAAGGGCTGGCCGCAGGAGGAGTAGATTATATTGCCAAGCCGTTTCAAGTCGAAGAGGTATTGGCGCGTGTCGAAACTCACCTGACTATCCAACGACTCCGCAAAAGCCTTCAAGAACAAAATTTGCGCCTCATTAAAGAGATTGAGGAACATCAACGCCTCGAAAATGCCCTTTTTGCCGAAAAGGAATTGGCTCAGGTGACATTGCAATCGATTGGCGATGGCGTCATTACTACTGATGCTCAAGGTAATATTAGATATTTCAATCCTGTTGCTGAGCGACTAACAGGCTGGACATCGGAGGAAACTGAAGGAATGCCTCTGTCTGAAGTTTTCATAATCGTTAATGAAGTAACGAGAAAGCCAGCAGAAAATCCTATAACTCAAGCTCTGTCAAAAGGGAAAATTGTGGGCTTAGCTAACCATACTATTCTCATTGCTCGCGATGGGACGGAGTACGGCATTGAGGACTCAGCAGCACCAATTCGAGACCGCCAAGGCCAAATTATCGGGGCAGTCATTGTCTTTCATGATGTTACCGAATCGCGCTATCTTGCCAAGCAACTTTATTGGGAAGCCAGTCACGATGCCCTGACGGGTTTAATCAACCGTAGAGGATTTGAACAGCAGCTAATTGAGGCGATCGCCTCTGTTCAAGTTAGCAATCAGCAGCACGCTCTCTGTTATTTAGATTTAGATCAGTTCAAAGTAGTTAACGATACCGCAGGTCATATTGCTGGCGATGAGCTACTGCGCCAAATCACTACACTGTTACAAAAGGGAGTGCGCGCTAATGACACGCTGGCTCGCTTGGGAGGTGATGAATTTGGTCTTTTGCTCACTCAATGTCCACTATCTCAAGCAGCTCTGATTGCGGAAAAACTCAAAGATCTAGTGCATCAGTTCCGGTTTATTTGGAATAACAAAACCTTTATCATCGGGGTCAGCATTGGAGTTGTTGCCATTGACCAAACCAGCCAAGATTTAATGCCTGTTTTGGGAGCTGCTGATGCAGCTTGTTATGCCGCCAAAGCCAAAGGTCGCAACTGTATTCATGTTTATAGCCTAGATGATGGCGAACTAATTAGACAACGTGGTGAGAGACTGGTGGTTTCCAAAATCAGCCGAGCGTTGGAAACCAATCATTTTCGTCTCTACTTCCAAAAGATTGTCTCTATTAGCTCTAGCCCATCATTAGAGCATTATGAAATTTTGCTAAGAATGCTAGACGAAAATGGAGAAATAGTGGCTCCCAATGAGTTTATTCCCGCCGCCGAGCGTTATGGATTGATAACTAAGATCGATTGTTGGGTAATCGAAACTTTTTTCTCTAATTATCATAATTTATCTGGGCAACAGGTTCTTACGGATGGCTTATATACGATCAATATTTCTGGCGCTAGCATTAGTAACAATCAATTTATGATGTTTTTAATCGACCAATTTCCTCGCTACCAAATTCCTCCTCAGAGCATTTGTTTTGAAATCACGGAAACCGCAGCCATCGCGAATTTTGAGCAAGCCAGATATTTCATGAGCGAACTCAAAAAGATTGGGTGTCGCTTTGCTTTAGATGATTTTGGCAGTGGGTTGAGTTCCTTTGCGTATCTGATCAATTTACCAGTTGATTATCTAAAAATTGATGGTACTTTTGTCAAGAATATTAGTCATAATTTGATTTCTCAAGCGATCGTCGAAGGCTTTAATGGTATTGCCCATGCGATGAATCTTAAAACTATAGCTGAGTTTGTCGAAGACGAGACTATCTTAGAAAAATTGCAGGAGATTGGAGTAGATTATGCTCAGGGGTATGGGATCGGCCATCCCGTCCCTATTAACTTTAATCGCTAGCCGTCCCATTATCTCTCTTGTGTCACTCTGGGAGAAAACCTTGATAATGAGATAATGAGTAAGGCATGGCTATTTTGGGCAGAAAGAATATCCTGATATTTTGCTAAAGCCTTGAGAAAAATTCGTTGCGGGCGTGAGTTAAATCTGATTCATTGAACAGGTAATTACCAATAAACAAGGTAAGAATGCCGATCGCCAGCCTGTAAAATGACGTACAGCCGATCGATCGCACTCAGCCAGCGGGCTGATAGCCTGACCCCTGCGCCCTGTCTGGATGTTTCAAGAAAGTCGATCGCGCGCTGCTACAAGCCTGACTCAATTTACTGTGTCACCTTGAGATGGAATGTGCTGTAATTGTACAGGATTGAGTGTTCTATTAGAAATAAACCGGAAAATTTGCCATGAAAGCAGTTGCGTTCGATCGCTACGGTCCAGCCGAGGAATTGCAGTACCGAGAATTAGAAAAGCCGATCGCCAAATCCAATGAATTGTTAGTGCGAGTTCGCGCTAGCAGCGTCAATCCAGTAGACTGGAAAATCCGGCAAGGACACCTGCAACTATTGACAGGATTTAACTTTCCTCGAATTGTCGGTTCTGACATATCGGGAGTTGTCGTGGAAGTCGGCCCAGAAGTAACCCAATTTCAACCCGGAGATGAAGTTTATACTTTCTTAAATCCCATCAATGGGGGTGCTTGTGCCGAATACGCTGCCGTGGCAGAATCGGATGCGGCAATAAAACCTAAAAACATCACTCATGCAGAAGCAGCAGCAGTACCGATCGCAGGTTTAACAGCTTTGCAATCACTCCGGGATTTGGGTCAAATTCAAGCAGGAAACAAAGTATTGATTAACGGCGCTTCCGGCGGAGTCGGAACTTTTGCCGTGCAAGTCGCGAAAGCAATGAACGCGGAAGTAACAGGAGTTTGCAGCGCTAAAAACAGAGAATTTGTCAAGAGTTTGGGAGCAGATTTTGTCCTGGATTACGCGGAAGTTGACTTTACTCAACAGCCGGATAAATATGATATAATCTTGGATGCTGTCGGGACAAGAACATTTGCTGAGTGCGAAAAAGTGCTGCAACCCGAGGGAGTTTATATCTCGACTTTGCCAAGTTTTGACAACTTCGCACCGATGTTAACGAGCTGGTTTGTATCGGGTAAAAAAGCTAAATTAATTGTAGCCAATGCCAACACCAGCGATTTAGGGGTTTTGCGGGAATTAATAGAATCCGGTAAAGTAGAGCCGATTGTCGATCGCACTTACAGCTTACAAGAAGTAGCAGCAGCCCACGTTTACAGCGAAACTTGCCGCGCTGTCGGCAAAATTGCGATCGGGATTGACAGTTAAAAAAATCATGTTTAACCAAAAGGAATTAGAAATACAAATCTCTGATTGGAACCGGATAATCCAATCGCGACGGGAAGAAAATCAAGCTTACATTCGGCGGGGATGGTTAAATTTCAACTAGGACAAATTGCCGAGTCTATCGCCTATTTCGACATCGCCGAAAAACTAGACTGGCGCATTATACCTTAGCTGTGGCAGCGCGGACTTTCCTAATACGCCGCCATATTTTCCGAGGGATAAAAACAGTTTGAAATCGACTTAACAGTCAACGGTAAAGACGTAGAGGAAACCGTGCTTGCCGTTAAAAATGACGCCTGATTGGTGGTACGGCAAGTTTACGAAGTTTTTGCCGGAAACTGCAAGCCAGACCGTGTTTTAGCGGCAGGGAAAAAAGAAGGCAAGCGCGACAGTTTCTAGAGCCACTGATACTTAGGATTGTACTGGGAAGCGGAAAATGACAGAAGAGCGATCGCAAACCTGCATTCTCAAAGCAGTGTCAGAATCCCAGCCCGATGACTATATGCGGTACGTGGCAAATGTCCACCAAAAAATGCGCGGTTGGAGTTACAGTAAAAGAGCGATCGCCCGCAGTTTGCATAAATAGGACGCTTGCCCAAAAAACCCGGTTTCTAGGCAAAATCTTCGTTGTGAGCGAGGTAAATTCACCCATAAACCTGGTTTTTGAATCCATCTGCGTCCGTGACTAATAAACCTAAAACCTAAATAAAATCAAAAATTCCTATGACTGTTCCCTCAAACTTGGAGACATCCGAACAAGGTTCCGACAACAATCTCGAAGCAATTAGCCCGGAAAACAGCATTGCACCAATCGCAGGCAGTGCGATGGGTTCCCGCAACTTAGAAAACGAATTTCTCGACGAACTTCCCGACGAAGTTGAGATGTCTTTGTTCGACCATTTAGAAGAATTGCGGCAGCGACTTTTCTACTCGCTAATTGCAGTAGCAATCGCTGTAATTGGTTGCTTTTTCACAGTTAAACCCATCGTGCAACTGCTAGAAGTACCGGCCGGGCCCGTCAAGTTTCTGCAACTAGCTCCGGGCGAGTATTTCTTTGTTTCTATCGAAGTAGCCGGATACAGCGGTTTGCTGATCGCCAGTCCGTTTATTTTTTACCAGATAGCGCTGTTTGTTCTCCCCGGCTTGACCCGCAAAGAACGCAGGTTGCTCGGGCCTGTGTTTTTCGGTTCGAGTTTCCTATTTTTGGGCGGGTTAGTATTTGCTTACATCGCTCTGATTCCGGCGGCGCTTAACTTCTTTGTTAGCTATGGGGCGGATGTTGTAGAGCAGTTGTGGTCGATCGACAAATACTTTAAATTTGTGCTGCTGTTAATGTTCAGCACCGGCTTAGCTTTTCAAATCCCGATCGTCCAAGTATTGCTCGGAGTTTTGGGCATAGTTTCTTCCAACCAAATGCTCTCCGGCTGGCGGTATGTAGTCTTGGGAGCGGCCGTTTTGGGAGCGGTTTTAACGCCTTCTACTGACCCTTTAACGCAAAGTCTTTTAGGAGGTGCGGTGCTGAGCTTGTATTTTGGCGGGGTTGGTTTGGTAAAGCTTTTAGGACGGTAATTCCTTAATGATCTAAAATAAACACGATCGAGTTATAAATCCTTGAAAAAATGCGAGAACTTTACCCGCCTAGACACCCTTATAACGAAGGAGAACTCAAAGTTTCTGACCTCCATACCATTCATTTTGAAGAATCTGGCAACCCAGAGGGAAAACCTATTGTATTGCTACACGGGGGACCAGGAGGTGGATGTCCGCCTTTTTATCGACAATATTTTGACCCGGAAAAGTGGCGTTTGGTGATGTTTGACCAACGCGGATGCGGTCAAAGTAAACCTCATGCAGAATTGCAAGAAAATACCACTTGGGATTTAGTCAACGATATTGAGAAACTTCGAGAATATTTAAATATTCATCAATGGGTTGTTTTTGGTGGTAGTTGGGGAAGCACTCTATCTTTAGCTTACAGTCAAACCCATCCCGACCGTTGCAAGGGTTTAATCTTGCGGGGCATTTTTATGTTGAGACAAAAAGAAATTCGCTGGTTTTATCAAGAAGGAGCAAGTTATATTTTCCCGGATGCTTGGGAGGAATATGTTAAACCTATCCCCATAAATGAAAGGGATGATCTGCTAACAGCTTATTACCAACGCTTGACGAGTCCAGACGATCAAATTAGATTAGAAGCGGCTCGTGCTTGGTCAATTTGGGAAGGGAGTACGAGTAGATTATTTCCAGATTTAGATTTAAAGCAAAGGTTTGGAATTGATGCTTTCGCGGAGGCGTTTGCCAGAATAGAGTGCCATTATTTTATCAATAAGGGATTTATAGATCCGGAAGATAAATTGCTTTTAAATATAGATCGCATCCGCAAGATTCCGGCGGTTATCGTTCAGGGAAGATATGATGTTGTTTGCCCGATGATGTCGGCGTGGGAACTGCATCGTGCTTGGCCTGAAGCTGAGTTCATTGTAGTTGCCGATGCCGGACATTCGATGAGCGAACCGGGAATTCGCACCTGTTTAATGGAGGCAACAGATAAGTTCGCAGACTGGTAGTCATCCAAATTGCTAATGGTTCATTGCTAATTTAAAATTAGTCCTATAAATATTTTCGGCGTGATGGTAATTTCTTGCTGAGTATTGGGCGATCGCTCAATTTTAAGGTCGATCAAAAATATAGAGACGCGATCGCCCGCGCCTCTATAATTACTAAAAGTTAAAATTCAACACCAAAGTTTGATCAAAACTTTGACTACATTCGGAACTGTTCTACTTCGGGAGTATAGCCGATCGGCAAAACGTAATCCAGATTCTCGTGGGGACGAGCAATTATGTGATACGATAGCAACTTTCCACCATCGACCTTTTTAACTGATTCAATTCCAGCAGCAACGGCTGCTTGCACTTCAGAAACATCTCCTCGCACTATAATTGTCCAGTAGGCGCGGGTTATTTTCTCATAGCGAACTAAAGTAACACGGGCTGCTTTCACCATAGAGTCTGCAACTTCTACGGCAGCGGGAAATCCTAAGACTTCAACCATTCCCAGTGCAACACCCATTACAACATTCTCCTAAGTTTCACAAGATATCTGACCTTCATTGTATGTGAAATTGTTGACAGAAATTGGTTCGGATGATTTTGGTAAGAATGAAGGACGATCGCCCAAAATTAAAAAAGCCCCTAAAAAGCCCCACAAGCTGTTGCGGCATTTAAATCTCACAGCAGGGGGCGCGCAGCAAAGCCCGCCACACAAGACTTTGAATCAAAACACCTGTGCAAATTAGATGCGCGACATCTTAGTTTCTCACCAGCGGCAAGTCGTATGACAAACTCGCAGATCGATTTTCGGGACTTTGGACTCAACTAATCCAGTCGCGGCGCGACACAAAACTTTAGGGAACTCCCCCAGATCCCGGCTGTGGAGTCAATCTAAAATCTAAAATCTAAAATCTAAAATCGACTGAGTGATTCAAAACTCGTCTAGCAACCACTCCGAGGCTCTTTCACCCAAATCTAGGGGAACGCTGACAGCTTTGCCCAAGCGCGGGCGATCGCGAGTAGTTACGATAAATTCTCTCACCTGTGCCGTGCTGCCCCAGCCGTTGAGGTAATTGGCCACCGCATCCAAATGCTCGAAATAATCAGCCTCCGTCATCGGAAAAGATGCCTGTTCTAGATATTTCCACATAACTTGCACAAAAATCTTGCCCCGCGTCCGCCGCAATCTGATATCGTAAGACTTTCCCCATTTTTCTAGCAGTAGCTGGTGTAAATCCTTACCCGTCATGGTTGCTCCTGAGTTAATCCATTAAACAATAAAAGACAAAGTTCAAAAAATGTAATAATACTCTAATAAAGGCTGGAAGGCGCATTCTTAAAAGGAATTTTCGCGGCCTAAAATTTGTGCGAGCAGATTAACGGCAATTATCCTCCTTCCTCTGCACGTACAGGTTCGCTAACAGCTAACAAACAAACGTAACTTAAAACCGTAAAGGCAGGTCATGGCTCAATCTTCTGCTGGAAATCCCGATGTCCCCGATATGGGGCGTCGCCAATTTATGAATTTGCTGACGTTCGGTACAGTCACAGGTGTTGCACTGGGCGCACTCTATCCCGTTGTCCAATATTTTGTTCCTCCGTCGAGTGGGGCAGTTGGCGGCGGAGTGACAGCTAAAGATGCCTTGGGCAACGACATCCTCGTTAGCGAATATTTGGCTTCGCACCCTGCGGGCGATCGCACCTTAGCCCAAGGTCTCAAAGGCGACCCCACTTATCTTGTGGTGGAAAATGACCAATCTCTCGCCGACTACGGCATCAATGCAGTTTGCACTCACTTGGGTTGCGTCGTGCCTTGGAATGTTAGCGAAAACAAGTTTATCTGTCCTTGCCACGGTTCTCAATACAACAATGAGGGCAAAGTGGTGCGCGGCCCAGCGCCTTTGTCTCTGGCCCTGGCCCACGCCACTGTCGCAGATGACAAGATCGCTTTTACCCCTTGGAAAGAAACTGATTTCCGCACCGGCGAAGCACCTTGGTGGTCTTAAATGATTTTGGATTTTAGATTTTAGATTTTAGATTGGGGATCGGCGGTGAAAATTACAGATAATTGCATCCCTAAAACAGTCTAATCATCCAAAATCCAAAATTCCAAATTCCAAATCTAAAATTCACGCATTGTCTGACCTTTGAGATTGAATACTCTGATGCCACAAACTAATTTATCTGCGATATTTCGCCGCAGTGCCAGGACGATCGCGAAAACAGCCTTAATTGCGATCGCAGCAGCAGGATTTTTCCTCACCAGCGACATCGCACTTCCCCAAGCAGCATTTGCTTACCCATTCTGGGCCCAGCAAACAGCACCCGCTACTCCCCGCGAAGCAACAGGCCGCATTGTTTGCGCTAACTGTCACCTCGGTGCAAAAGTGACTGAAGTTGAAGTGCCGCAATCTGTTTTGCCTGACACAGTGTTTGAAGCTATTGTCAAGGTTCCCTACGATACTAACGTTCAACAAGTTGTCGGCGACGGCACCAAAGGCGGCTTGAATATCGGCGCAGTTGTGATGTTGCCCGAAGGTTTCAAGATTGCTCCCGCTGACAGAATTCCCGAAGAAATGAAGGAAAAAGTCGGCGATCTTTACTTCCAACCTTACAGCGAAACCCAAGAAAATATTGTTTTAGTGGGCCCGGTGCCGGGAGAACAGTACAAAGAATTGGTATTCCCCGTTTTGTCGCCGAATCCGGAAACTGACAAGTCGGTTCACTACGGCAAATACCAAATTTATGTCGGAGGCAACCGCGGTCGCGGTCAGGTTTATCCTACTGGCGAAAAGAGCAATAATAGTGTTTATAATGCTTCGGTAGCTGGCACCATTTCTAAGATTGCTCAACCTGAAGATGGCGGTTATCAAGTGACAATTCAACCTGCCGAAGGTGCAGCCGTTGTTGATACGATTCCCGCAGGCCCAGAACTGATTGTTACCGAAGGACAAACAGTTGCAGCAGGCGAACTTTTGACGAGCAATCCTAATGTGGGCGGCTTCGGTCAAAAAGACGTGGAGATTGTGCTGCAAAGTGCCGATCGAGTTAAAGGATTGATGGCTTTCGTGGCTTTGACCATGCTGGCTCAAATTATGCTGGTTCTCAAGAAGAAACAGGTCGAAAAAGTTCAAGCTGCTGAAATGAATTTCTAAGTGCGGCTGTAATTAGTTGGGTAAGCTACTCTGTGCATACCCAACTATTATGTAAGTAGGGCGGGTATTCCCCGCCTTATTGTTTAATAAATAACCAGTAAAATAATGTCAATTGATGAGAAAATAGTTGAAGTAGGCCCGCTGCAATGGTTTTATCGGGAAACAAATCCGGTTAACGAAACTGGTAAATTACCAGTCCTGCTGCTGCACGGTTTGCCGTCCCAGAGTTTTACCTGGACTGTAATTATGCCGGATTTAGCTGCCCAGGGATTTAGATCGATCGCCCCAGATTGGGTGGGTTACGGGCGATCGACAAAACCAGACAAGCGCGACTTTGCCTATACTCCCGATGCTTTTGTTGACGCCCTCGCTGGCTTTATTCAAACTCTAGAATTAGACAGATTTTACCTCGTTGTCCAAGGATTTTTAGCTTCAGCAGGCATTCAATACGCTTTGCGAAATCCCGATAAAATTGAGCGTTTAGCTATCATCAATACACCAGTTTCAGCAGATATCAAGTTGCCTTGGAAAATGCAGCAGTTGGGGCTGCCTTTTATTGGCGACATGATGACGCAAGACCCGCTTTTGGTTGACAGAACTCTTGAAGGCGGCAGCCGCCAGACGATATCAGACAAAGATTTAGATGTTTACCGCCGCCCGTTTTTGAAGAGTTCGGATGCGGGTCGATCGCTCATGAATACAGTCCGCAATATTCAATTGCCGCAGTCAATGGCAGAAATTGAATCCGGCTTGAAAGCCTGGACTCGACCAACTTTATTTGTGTGGGGTTTGACAGACCCTTGGCTGAGTGTTGAACCAGCTCAAAAGCTAGTCGGTTCCCTGCAAAATGCAGAGTTAGTCACACTGGAACAAGCGGGGCATTATCCTCAAGAACATTGGTCAGAAAAAGTTGGCGATGCTCTGATAACTTTTCTGCGCCGCCAGGAGGTAAAATAATATTTTGTACATAACTCTCGGTGCTAGGTCAGTGAACCAGCTCCTCGCCGAGCTGCATTCCCAGGCAGAGCCTGAGAACTAGAAATCTAAAATCTAAAATCTAAAATCGATATGACTCGTCCCCGTTCAATTTTTGCCTTGATGATGGCGTTTTTGATGGCATTTCTGGTTAGTTGCAGTAGTGTCGAAGCAAAAGTTCCAACGACTTACACAGCAGCCCAAATCCAGCAAATTCAGCGCTCTGTTCCTACCCTGACAGAGTTGCGATCGCGCATGGACAAATTGGGAACCCTAATTCAAAAGCGAAATTGGGTTGATACCAGAACTTACATTCACGGGCCTCTCGGCGAATTGCGCAGCGCCATGAGAACCGTGTCTGGTAGTTTGTTGCCGAAAGCTCAAGAACAAGCTGTTGATTTGACTAAAAGTTTGTTTGCTGATTTGGTAGAGATTGACAATGCTGCTAAAGCGGCTGACTATGCGAAAATCACGGCTAGTTATCGAAAAGCCGTGAATGATTTCGATACCTTCTTGCAGCTAATTCCTAAAGCCTAATAACTTTGGGTTTGTAAGGTGCGCACGGATCGCCAAGATAATGCACCAAGGTAGGGTGCGCACGGATCAGCGAGATAATTTGATCCGTGCGCACCCTACTAATCTTTAGTAGGGTACTCCGTGCACACCCTACGAAAAACTACGATAAATTTATATAAAATATAAAATATAAAATCTAAAATCTAAAATTGAATGATTCGTGTTGCAATTATTGGTTGCGGTATTGTTGGGGCTTCGATCGCCTTTGAACTAAGTCAATTTCCCGAACTGAAAGTTACTGTGTTCGACAAACAGCCGCCCGCACAAGGTTCTACTGGCGCTGCCCTCGGTGTTTTGATGGGAGTTATCAGCCACAAAACTAAGGGCAGAAATTGGCAGTTGAGGGAAACTAGCCTTCAGCGCTACGAAACTTTGATTCCAGAATTGGAAGCAGTTACGGGGCGAAAAATTCCTTTTAACAAACAGGGAATTTTAATGCTTTGTTCGGAGGGAGAGGATTTAAGTAAGTGGGAAAAGTTGGTAGCAACTCGTGAGTCTCAAGGTTGGAAATTAGAAATTTGGGATGTGGAACGAGTGCGCGATCGCTGCCCTCATCTCTATTTAAATGATAAGATTATTGCTGCGATTTATTCGCCTCAAGACCGGCAAGTCGATCCGACGGCGCTAACTTTGGCTTTGGTTGATGCTGCTGAACGAAATGGGGTGATTTTTGAGTTTGGGGTGGAAGTTGAAGGAATTACTCAGTTGAATTCTCAGGTGTCTCAGATTCAACTCCCATCTTCCATTACTGTCAATATGTCTAGTGGAACAGGCAAGATGCCTGTTATTGAAAATTTCGATCGACTAATTGTGTGCGCTGGTTTGGGTTCTGCTGCTGTGACTGCATCGTTAAATCAGTTGGTGGACATTCGCCCGGTGTTAGGACAAGCGCTGCATTTGCGATCGCCCAATCCTTTAGGAAACCCAGATTTTAGCCCGGTAATTACGTGCGATGACGTTCACATTGTGCCTTTGGAAAATCAGGAATATTGGGTGGGGGCGACGGTTGAGTTTTCAGAAAATGGCGGGGAAATTCAGGCAAATGCTGATATGTTGGGGCAAGTGATGGCAAGGGCGATCGCACTTTGTCCGGGCTTAGCAGAAGCTGAAATCATCACGAAATGGTCGGGATTGCGCCCGCGGCCGGAAGGGCGGCCGGCCCCAATTATCGGGACGCTTCCCGGTAACGATCGCGTGCTCATCGCCAGCGGCCACTATCGCAACGGTGTTCTGCTGGCCCCTGCAACAGCGCGATCGATTCGAGAAATGATTTTGCAATAATTAACAAATGTTAATAGAATCAAGATAGCGATTCATATCTTATATCAAAAAATGTCCGACAAACCTTTAGGTAGGGCTTGCTGAATATATCGATCGCACTTTACGTGGCCTGGGTTTCGAGCGCGCGATCGAGAGTAAAGTGCAAGAT
>NZ_JAUBPO010000281.1:0-1358 GCF_036700785.1 Microcoleus sp. S28C3
TTTATGTATGACTGTACTTTAAGCCTTGGATAGCTTTCCTCGCCACTCACCCCAAAAAACTGTCCGGACTGTTGTTAATAGTATTAGTCAAGAAATTCAATCAACAATTTATAGCAAGGTAGAATACCTCAATCCGGGTGGTAGTACGAAAGATAGAATAGCTCTGTCCATGATTGAAGCCGCAGAGAAAGCAGGAAAACTGCAACCCGGTGGGACAATCATTGAAGCAACAGCAGGAAATACGGGAGTTGGTCTGGCGCTAATCGCTGCGATTAAAAAATATCGCTGCATATTTGTGATGCCGGATAAAATGAGCCAGGATAAAATTAACTTACTTAAAGCTTATGGAGCAGAAGTAGTAATTACGCCGACATCAGTTCCGCCTGACTCTCCAGAAAGTTTCAACGGTGTAGCAGAAAGACTTACTAAAGAAATATCAGGAGCTTATAGACCGAATCAATTTGCTAATCATAATAATCCGTTAGCCCATTATTTAACGACTGGGCCAGAGATTTGGTCAGACAGTAATGGGCAAGTTGATGTTTTTGTTGCCGCGATGGGAACAGGCGGCACAATTTCCGGAGTTGGCAAATATCTGAAAGAACAAAATCCAAATATAGTAATTGTTGGTGCAGATCCAGAAGGTTCAATCTTTTCTGGTGACACCCCAAAACTTTACAAGGTTGAGGGAATTGGTGAAGACTTTATTCCGAAGACGTTTAACCGCCAAGTAATAGATGAAATGGTCAGAGTTAGCGATCGCGAGTCTTTTAATATGGCTCGCCGTCTAGCGCGAGAAGAAGGTTTATTGGTGGGAGGCTCTTGCGGTACAGCAGTAGCAGCAGCCCTTAAATATGCAGCCCGATTATCAGAACCGAAACAGATTGTAGTGCTGTTACCAGATACAGGAAGAAACTACATAAATAAAATCTATTCTGATAGCTGGATGCAGGAAAATGGTTTTTGGGAAGAACCAACAAAAAAAACTATAAAACTTCAAGAGATACTTGCCCAGAAACAAGATTTTCCCTCACTCGTTTCTGTGAGTTCTCAGGACACATTGAGTCAAGTCATCGAAGTTATGCAAAAACTGAATATCTCACAAGTTCCAGTTATTGAAAACCATCACATCATTGGCAGTTTAAATGAAGCAGCTTTAATGAAACTACTGCATGAAGGGATTAATTTTTCTCACCAAAAAGTTGCGCCTGTTATGAGTAAACCTTTACCGAGTTTAGATGAGAAAGTCGATATTTCCGAAGCTTATAGAGTTCTTCTATCAGGAATTGGAGTTTAGACTAAGCAGGTCAAAAAGTGCGCTCGCCCAAAGACCGGCAAACGTCCATACTCCAACGGCA
>NZ_JAUBPO010000282.1:0-1348 GCF_036700785.1 Microcoleus sp. S28C3
CGTTGCCGTTGGAGTATGGACGTTTGCCGGTCTTTGGGCGAGCGCACTTTTTGACCTGCTTAGTCTAAACTCCAATAGAGAATAAGAATGTCTTCTTTCCTGGGTCACAGTCGGTTTGTTAAACCAGTTCAACTATTATTTTTACCGAAATTCATTGATTGAGATTGGTGTTCTTGCCCCGTTAGTTTACATTGCTTTCTCAATCAACTCTGACACCAGCACTATCCATACACCAAGAATTAGAATTGGTGGTTTATTACTAATTTCTATCTGTTTTATGGTTTGGGCGTTTAGTCTGAATAGGTAGAATTAAGTACGTAATGAAAAAGAACGTTTCCAGTCATCTTTAATAGCTAGTTCCCGTGGTTCAATAAATATTGATAGAATTTCTATTGCTGATGATGCTGACGAAGTAGCAATCATTCCTTAAAGGGAATCTTGTAGTAGCTGACTCTACTACTAATAGTACCTCGAAGGAAGTTCTAGTAATTCTCAGGAATACTAGAAGCCTACACTCACAGCAAGCTTGCGTGTAGGTACTTCACACATCCGCTTAACGATTTCCGCACTTCTTTGTGCGCTTTTGAGCGTACATTAATTCATCTGCTAGGGCTATTAATTGCTCCAGCGAGGTTTCACCGTCTGGAATACAGCACTGGATGCCAATACTCATAGACAGTTGATAGCAGCGGTTGCTCTCCTGGTTGAAACGAGCGATGTTGGCTTGCAAGCGAACTACAAGCTCTTCGGCATTCTCTAAGTAGTTGAGCGCAAAAATAACAAATTCATCTCCACCCAAACGAGCAACAATGTCTGAACTGCGGCAGGTTTCTTTCAAAATCTCAGCCGCATCTGCAATTGCCCGATCGCCTACCTCGTGACCCATATTATCGTTAAGTTGTTTCAAACCGTCTAGATCGACAAACAGGAGACAGCATGAACTTTTCTGGCGGCGGACTACTTTTAACTGCTGCTGTGCCAGGACAAAGAAACCGCGTCGATTGTGCAACTGTGTCAACTCGTCTGTCAACGACAATTGCCGCACCTGTTCTTCTGCTTGTTGCCGATCCCTAATTTCCTGCATCAGTCTGACGTTGACAGCTTCTAACTCAGCGGTGCGATCGCGCACTCGTTGTTCCAGTTCGGCATACACCTGCACGTTCTCGATCGCGACGGCTGTTGTATCTGCCAGTGCTTGAAGTAGCTTCACCTCTTGGTCAGTGGGTTGATGCGGCTGTGCCCAATAGTTGCCGATCGCGCCAATTGGGTCTATTAGACCTCTTGCGAAAGTGCGATCGTTCTAGGTAAAATAAAAGAAAAAATGAGCTTAATAATATGAATTACGAAC
>NZ_JAUBPO010000283.1:0-1345 GCF_036700785.1 Microcoleus sp. S28C3
TGTGTCCTATTCTATGACACTGTGTGTACCCCGTTTCATTTATTTTCCTCTGCTACCCCTACTTATTGAGCCGATACAAGTAAAGGATATATTTCAATAACAGATGCTGTAGCATCATAGGAGTTGGAAATTAGTTCTCTAATTACTTCACATGGATCTTTCCTATTAACAGATAATTCTAATAAAGTATGTTTGTAATTAATCCCGCAACGAATTTTACGAGTTTTTTTCGTCATAATAAATTAAACCCACAAAATTTTTTAATTTGTTATGCTATTGGGTAAAACTTAACTTTATCATCACTCAGTAGATTTGTCAAGCATTGCCAATAACAAATAAATCAGGAGTTGAGATACATGGTCAATGCTGAAAAACTGGTCTGAAGAAAGGCGTTATCAAAAACATAACCGAAAACTGCTTGATAACTGAGGATGTGGAGTTGGTGATATTTGTCTTTTTTGTGGTCAAAGTGCGCTCGCCAAGTGCGATCGCCCTTCCCGATAGCTCATAATAGTAACAAGTAAGTTTACTAAAAGCGAATAAATAACTATGGTCACTGCTACTGCTACACAGAAGAATTTTACTTTAGAAGACTTCATGGCTAATCCCCCCGACAACATGGAATGGGTGGACGGACAACTCGTGGAGAAAAATGGAGCCACGCTCAAGCATGGTAAAATTCAATCAAGCCTGGGTTGTGCTTGGGCAAATTACATGATTTCCAGCAAACAAGGAGGAGAAGTTTATATTTCACCACCTTGCCGCACTAACCAACAAATTCGCCGCCCAGATGTGGCTTATCTCACACCAGAATTAGTTGCACAATCTGGCAATCTTGCCACTTTACCCCAAAGTTTTTCTTTAATTGCCGAAATAGTTTCACCCACCGATATCGCTGAAGATGTCTTTCTCAAAGCACAAGAATATTTACAATCTAGCTGTCAGGAAGTTTGGTTAGTTTTTCCCGAAAGTCATTTAGTATTTGTGATGACTCAAAATCAAATATTGACATTTAGAGCCGGCGATACCGCCAGCACCCAACAAATCCTGAGCGGTTTTAGCATCGATGTCGATCGATTGCTAGCTTAAACTAAATTCTACAACCTTTCATGTAGCAGGACGCAACACAAAACTCTCCTCCAACCGTTCCACCAGTTCTTAAATCAAATTGCTACAATATTCTTAAGACTCCCCCAGTCCGCGTAGGCGGACTTCGTTTGTAGAGCCTCGGAATTCTATTCGGTGGTATTGAATTAATATCCCACCACTCGGGCACTGTTCTCTTAAGGCGTGAGTGCTAGGATATTTGTGCAGCATAGAGTACAAGCTTATGAAGTGTATCCAT
>NZ_JAUBPO010000284.1:0-1340 GCF_036700785.1 Microcoleus sp. S28C3
CTGTAGTTTAGACTAAATAAAGATGAGAAAGGTGGCTTCAGAAGAACTAGAGCCACCGCGCTGGGAGAGAATAAGGGTGAAAAGAAAACCTATCCACTCCCTTAATGAACAGTGAACGATTAAAAGACTTTCGTCAAGCAGCATACGAGTTATTAGTGCTGGCGAAAGATGCAACAAGAGAGCTGATGGATGCAGTAATGACAACCAGGAATGCGGCTTGTTTGGCGGAATTTTCGCTCAGTCCGCTATTCAATCGTCAATGGTCAAGCGTCTATGAAGCCTTACAAGACTGTAGACCAGACCGGAAAAAACTGATGATGCTGTATCAAGAGCAATTACAGCAGCAAGTACCTAGAACAGAACATATATTAGTGGCAATTGACCACACTGCATGGGCGAGACCTGACGCTCAAACATTAAAAGACAGAACCCATGAATATCAGAAAGGCTGCATTGTTGGACAGGGATATAGTACAATTGCCTGGATACCTGAAGAACAAGGAAGTTGGGCATTACCCCTACTCCATGAAAGAATTAGTAGTGGGTCTTCACCCATACTTCAAGCAGCTTCCCAACTCAAACTTGTTTGCGAACAAAGCGTCAACCCAATATTAGCAGTCTTAGACCGAGAATATGGCAATGCAACTTGGGTATTAGCGCAAGCAGATATTCAAGCTGATTGCTTAATGAGAGTCCGAAAGAATGCTTGTTTTTGGTCAGCACCACCAGCCTATAGTGGTCGCGGTAGACCGCGAAAACACGGGTCCAAAATGAGACTCAATGACCCAACCACATGGCTCAAAGTGGATACTGCGATCGAAATTGACTCTCATCCACAGTTGGGACAAGTCCGAGTCCGTCAATGGCTTGACTTACATTTTTATCGCGCCCCTGAACATCCTGTCAATTTAATTCTCATCGAAAGACTCAATCCCATGTCAAACGGTCAGCCGTTTCCACCCTTGTGGTTGGCTTGGGCGGGAAAACGAACTCTACCTTTAGAAATAGTTTGGTTTAAGTATTTACGACGTTTTGGAGTGGATCATTGGTATCGGTTTGCCAAGCAAAGATTACATTGGACATTGCCTAACCTGAGAACTCCCTCTCAATGTGAGCGGTGGAGTGATTTAATGCCCTTGATGAGTTGGCAACTCTGGCTGGCTAGGGATTTAGTTAAAGAAAATCGACTGCCTTGGCAATCTGCTACGAGCGATTTAACTCCTGGACGTGTTGCCCAATCAATGTTATCGATTTTAGTTGACATTGGTACTCCGACGAAACTACCTAAACCGAGGGGAAAATCTCCTGGTTGGGAAACAGGAAAGGTACGGATATCGGCA
>NZ_JAUBPO010000285.1:0-1317 GCF_036700785.1 Microcoleus sp. S28C3
GTTCGTAATTCATATTATTAAGCTCATTTTTTCTTTTATTTTACCTAGAACGATCGCACTTTCGCAAGAGGTCTATTCTCTCCCAGCGCGGTGGCTCTAGTTCTTCTGAAGCCACCTTTCTCATCTTTATTTAGTCTAAACTACAGTAAAGACGATCGCTGCCATTACCCCCGCGCAACAAATCGTTATCATTGCCACCATAGACAACATCGTCGCCGTCGCCGCCATCGATGGTATCGTTTCCGGCGTTACCGTAGAGGACATCGCTACCTGCTAAACCGTCGATTTGATCGGCACTGGTAGTACCCCGCAGAATATCGTTATTGGGTGTGCCGTAGATAAACTCATCGATATCATTGATGTTAACCACCAACTCCTTCTCGTAACTCAGCCCTCCTTGATCTCTAGTCTGAACGCGGATGTTGTAAGTGGGCTTCGTTTCAAAGTCGGGGGAAGCGTTGATTCGCAGTTGGTTGCTGACAATGGAGAATGCACTATTATTGGTATCTCCCGTGCCTGCCACTAAACTGTAAGTAAAGGTATTGCCTGTGTCGGGGTCGGTGGTGGTGAAGGTACCGACTGTGCTGTTAGCGGCAACATTTTCATTAATACTGGTGTTGCTGAGAGTAAGGTCGGTTGGTGTTTCATTGACATTGTTAATGTTGACCACCAACGGCTTTTCGTAAGTCAGTCCCCCTTGATCTCTAGTCTGAACGCGGATGTTGTAAGTGGACTTCGTTTCAAAGTCGGGGGAAGCGTTGATTTGCAATTGGTTGCTGACAATGGAGAATGCACTATTATTGGTATCTCCCGTGCCTGCCACTAAACTATAAGTAAAGGTATTGCCTGTGTCGGGGTCGGTGGTGGTGAAGGTACCGACTGTGCTGTTAGCTGCAACATTTTCATTAATAGTGGTGTTGCTCAGACCCAGATCAGTGGGTGCAGTGTTAACCACAGCAGAAGACTCCAGCACAGCGGAGTTGAGAACAGATAACCAGCCATTGTTCGTCGTTCCTAAAGGAGCAGCGTTGTACCAGTCCCAGCCTAAAAAAACAATCTTACCAGAACCAGATGGAATCGACGCGACGGCTGCCCCGCCACTACCGTCGGTGTATATCTTACTACTGCCAGCAGGTAGATTAGAGAGCAGTGTAGTTGCACTATTAGCAGAAATGCTGGCCGGATCATCCGCAAACTCAGTTCCTAATGACGCAGTTGTTTTGGATAGGGAGCTGGTAGGCAGCCCTGTCAAGGTGAGTGCTGAGCCTGGTTTAGAAGCCTTGCTGTAGAAAGATGACGGTGACGTGAGTTCACTAT
>NZ_JAUBPO010000286.1:0-1313 GCF_036700785.1 Microcoleus sp. S28C3
AATTTTTCGGCCCCTTCAAAGGCCTGGAAAAATTACGTAAATAACTTTTTCGGGATACCTTCACACACTTAAGCTATGAAAAAAGAAGATGCCTTCAGCGAGGAATTCCTCAAGCAGTTCAAAAACGGAGAAGAGCTTTACGCTTTTCTGGGCCAGCTCCAAAAGCGGGGCGTAGAAGCCATCCTGGAAGGAGAAATGGACAATCACCTCGGCTATGAGAAGCACGGGGAATCCACCGGAGAAAACACCCGCAATGGGCACGGAAAGAAAAAGCTCCGCAACCAGTTTGGAGAAGCTGAAATCCAAGTTCCCAGAGACCGGAAAAGCTCCTTTGAGCCGATGCTTGTTCCCAAACGCAAGAACATTGCCGATGGAGTGGAATCGATCATCATCTCCCTGTACGCCAAAGGGATGAGCGTCAGTGATATCGAAGAACAGATCAAGGACCTCTATAATTTTGATATCTCCACCTCGGCCATCTCACGGATCACCGAGCGGGTGGCTCAGGATGTGACCGTTTGGCAAAACAGGCCCTTGGAATCGGTCTACTGTATCGTCTGGATGGACGGGATTGTGTTCAAAGTCCGGGAAAACTCCAAGGTCATCGACAAGACCATCTACCTGGCCGTAGGCCTCCGAACAGATGGCAAAAAAGAAGTCCTGGGACTCTGGCTGGGCAAAAACGAATCCGCATCCTTTTGGCTGAGCGTCCTCACTGATCTGAAAGCCAGAGGAGTCGAGGACATTTTGGTCACGGCTACTGATAATCTCAAAGGCTTCACTGAGGCCATCCGAAGCGTGTTTCCACTGTCCACCAAACAGATCTGTATTGTTCACCAGATCCGTAATGCCTGCCGTTTTGTGGTTTGGAAAGATCGTAAAGCATTTACCGGTGACATGAAAGGGATCTACACTGCTCCCAACCGAGATGCTGCACAGCTGGCTCTGGATCAACTGGAAGGCAAATGGGGCCAGAAATACGGCTATGCCATCAAAAGCTGGAGAGAAAACTGGGAAGAACTCACCGCCTTTCTGGACTTTCCTCTGGAGATCAGAAAGATCATCTACACAACCAATATCATTGAAAACCTGAACGGGAAAATCAGGAAATACACCAAGAATAAGCTTTCTTATCCTACTGATGAAGCCGTCCTCAAATCGGTATTCTTGGCCGTGATGGAAGCAACAAAAAAATGGACCATGCCCATCCGAGACTGGGGAATGATCCTAAACCAATTTATGATTATGTTTGAAAACCGTCTAAAACTCTAACTAACCCTAAAATCTATTTACACACTTTTCGGGATAGTGTC
>NZ_JAUBPO010000287.1:0-1300 GCF_036700785.1 Microcoleus sp. S28C3
TTTATGTATGACTGTACTTTAAGCCTTGGATAGCTTTCCTCGCCACTCACCCCAAAAAACTGTCCGGACTGTTGCTACTTGGGAGGTCGGGGGAGGCGAAAACTCAGGGGACTGAGGATTTGATTGAGAGTTCGCAGTTGTTCGGCGGTGCCCAAACAAATCAGCATATCTCCTCCTTCGATCGCAGTTTCTCCGGTAGGCCCCACAATCAAAGTCCCGCCAGCGCGCCGCACCGCTAAAACCAAGGCCCCCGATTGCGATCGCAACTTGGCATTTCTCAAACTTTGCCCGACGTAGACACAAGTATTGGGATCGATCAAAAATTCCTCCATGTAAAAAGAACTATCGGTGCCCGTCAAAACAACATCTAAAAAATCCATAACTTGAGGCCGCAAAGCCGCCGCCGCCATCCGCTTTCCGCCGCTAATGTAGGGGGATACGACGGCATCGGCGCCACCCCGCTGCAACTTCTTTACGGCTTCTTCTGTGGTGGCGCGGGCGATCGCCCGCACCTTGGGATTCAGAGTTTTCGCTGACATAACAGTGTATAAATTCTCGGCATCCGAAGGCAAAGCTGCTACTATGCAAATTGCGCGATCGATCCCCACACTCAGCAAAATTTCGTCCAGAGTCGCGTCTCCTTGGACAGCCGTGTACCCCAGCGCCAAAGCTGCCTCAACCGACAGCACCGCCGAATCAATCACCACAAAAGGAATATTTTCTGCCTGAAATTCCAAGGCAATCTGACGCCCAATGCGCCCAAAACCGCAGAGAATGTAATGCCCGATCAAAGAATCTACCAATCGCCGCTGCTGCCTAATTCTTGCTCCTTCTTGAAAATATCCTTCAATCAGCGCTTCTGTAAAGCGGTTGACGATGAAACCAATCACAATTACGCCCATCAAAATCAGGCATATGGTAAACATTCGCCCGCGTTTCCCGAGGGGCTGAAGTTCACCGTAGCCCACAGTTGCTAGGGTAAATACTGTCATGTAAGCGGCATCCAGCAAAGACCATTTTTCCACCTGCCAATACCAGAGAGTACCCGTGCAGAAAATGCCGCCCAGGGCGATGACTCCGCCTGTTAAGTCTTTTTGCAGGCGCTGGTACTTTTGCTCTAGAGTTGAATACACCGATCGGGCTGACCTATTACCTATTAGCTGCTACCAATTGTAACCATATCAGCCCTAGACGCAGGGGGAGTCAATCGATTTTAGATTTTAGATTTTAGATTTTAGATTTTAGATTTTAGATTGACCCCACGGATAAATGCGGGGGCTTGAGGATTTTCGATTTTCGA
>NZ_JAUBPO010000288.1:0-1298 GCF_036700785.1 Microcoleus sp. S28C3
GTTGCCGTTGGAGTATGGACGTTTGCCGGTCTTTGGGCGAGCGCACTTTTTGACCTGCTTAGTCTAAACTCCAATTGGTTATTGGTAATCGGTAATTAATTTTGCGTCTTCCTTCTTCCCTCTTCCTTCTTCCTTCTTCCTTCTTCCTTCTTCCTTCTTCCTTCTTCCTTCTTCCTTCTTCCCTACTGACTAGAACGCCGATAAAGCAGCCAGACAAACAGCGGAGAACCCAACAAAGCCGTAACTGTACCCACAGGCAATTCTACCGCACCCAAACGAGCCAAAAAATCAGCAAAAGTCAACACCCAAGCACCGCCGATCGCACTCAGCGGCAACACAAACCGATAATCATTACCAACCAACAAACGCACCCCGTGAGGCACAACCAATCCCACAAAACCAATCAATCCGCCGATGCTGACAGCACTCGCAGCTAGCAAAGTAGCAACACCCCCAATCAACAAGCGCGATCGTACCAGCGAAACCCCCAAACCAACAGCTAAATCGTCGCCCAAAGCCAGCAAATTTATCGATCGACCCAAAAAACATCCTAACAGCAAAGCAGCCAAAATATAAGGTGCAGCCACCTGCAAATCCGACCAACCGCGACCGTTCAAACTACCAATTAACCAATTCAAAGCAGCTTGCAGACGGCTGTCTTCAGCTAACAGCAGCAGTGTAGTTTGTATTGCCCCAAACAGAGAACTCACAGCCACACCAGCTAAAACTAAACGTTCAACAGAAATCCCCGTTTTAGTTTTTCCCAAAAAGTAGACCAGCATCGAAGTTAAAATAGCACCTATCCAAGCCGCCAAAGGCACCCAAGTTTGAAATATTCCCAAAGTCAGCATGGTAATCGCAACCAACCCTGCACCCGCCGAAATTCCTAATACAAAAGGATCGGCTAAACCGTTGCGGAGCAACCCTTGCAGCAAAGCTCCCGACATTCCCAAAGCCGCACCAACCGTCAGCGCTGCCGCCACTCTGGGCAAACGCAATTCCCAGAAAATAGTTTGATTGACAGCATCACCTCGGTGCATAAATGCTTGCCACAATTGATCGGCACTCATCGGCACCGCACCAAAAGAAAGCGAAAGGGCGATGGTTAACAGCAAACCCAATCCTAAGAATACAACTGCCTGAAAAACTCGATATTTTAGCCAGATTTTTTTCACAATATATTATACCGCTTTGCTTTTAGATAAATAGCCTTTTTGCAGAGCAACAGTTCGGACATATTTTGGGAGAGTCAGGCTCTGAGAGAGCCGTATTCTAGGAGTTTTCGGTAGTTTGGATTT
>NZ_JAUBPO010000289.1:0-1290 GCF_036700785.1 Microcoleus sp. S28C3
GGGAGTGTTCACTAAACTGTGTCAGTTTGGTTAAATCGATCTTCAAAGTAAGCAATTAGATCCTTTCTAATAGATGGCCATGCGAAGATGGTTCCGTTCCATTTTGTCTGAGCGTTCATGGTAGCCAGGTAAATCTGTTTTAAGATCGCATTTTCTGAGCTGAATGCACCTTTGGTTTTGGTGACTTTTCTGACCATACGATGGTAGCTTTCAATCGGGTTGGTCGTGTAGATCAGCCTTCTTAGCTGGGGAGGATATTTGTAGAAGTTAGTCAGTCTGTTCCAGTTTCGGTGCCAGGATTTGAAAACCACTTTGTATTTACTTCCCCAAGTTTCTTCAGCTTCCTGCAGGTAATACAGAGCCATCTTTTCATTATCTGCTTTGTAGATTTTCTTCAGATCCTTGACCATTGGCTTCATGTCTTTTTCACTGATGCATTTCATGGAATTGCGCATCTGATGAACCAGACAGAGCTGAACATCAGTCTTGGGAAAAACATCCTCTATCGCGTCGGCAAACCCGTTCAGGTTATCTATACAGGCAATCAGGATATCCTCAATACCCCGCTGCTTGAGTTCGTGGAGTACCTGACGCCAAAATTTGCTCGATTCATGATCTCCAAAATAGACTCCGACCACTTCCTTTTCACCACGGGTGGTTACTCCAAGAATAGAGTAAACCGCCTTGGTCCTTACTGCTCCGTCTTCTCTGACTTTGAAGTGCATCGCATCCAACCAGATCACCGGATACAAGCTCTCCAGAGGGCGATTCTGCCAAGCCAAGATCTGAGGAAAAATCCTGTCGGTAATCGCCGTCAGCGTCCCTTCTGAAACTTCTATCCCATACATCTCACCAACATGATCCTGGATGTCCCGATAACTCATGCCACGGCTGAACAGGGCAATAATCTGCTGGTCAATGTCCGAGCTGATCTTATGCTGCCGTTTCTCCACGATCTGGGGCTCGAAACTGGAATTGCGGTCCCTGGGAGCCAAAACTTCAAAGCCGCCCAACGAGCTTTGAAGTTTTTTGGCTCCATGCCCATTCCGCCTATTCTTGCCGGATTTTCGAGTTTCGTTCAGATGATCATCCAATTCACCCTCAAGCGCTGATTCAATGATCATCTTCAATAACGGAGTAAAAACACCGTCTTTACCTGCTAATGGCTTGCCTGACCGAAGTGCATCTCCGGCTTGCTTGGCAAATGCCTTGAAATCAAACTCTTCTTTGTCTTCTTTCATAGTCAAAATTTAATGGTTTAAATTTTGACACAGTTAATTGAACAGTCTC
>NZ_JAUBPO010000290.1:0-1240 GCF_036700785.1 Microcoleus sp. S28C3
TTTAAGTCGGGGAGTTTTTCCATTCCTCGATCTAATGTCTATCTCGTCTTCTTGTCAAGGGGGTTGAGCAATTACCATATATCTTTTTTGCAAGAGGTCTAATATTTTCGACTGTTTTGGTACAGCATAAGAACGCCTGAGCAATTTGTTGGTCTGTCCAATTTTTTCCTTCTATATCCGCTTTCAGTAGAATGTTGGCACGTTTGACCTTGCTGGCTGAACCCTTTAACGTTTTGATGATGGTCTGGAGCTGGCTGCGTTCATCATCGCTCAAACGGACGATATACTTTTTCCGCATTCCTCTTTTCTCCTAAATTACCCTGGGCATCCTTAATTCTTACCTTTACTATAATCCTAATCCCTTATCTTGACAAAGCACTATAGCATTTCTTACAAAGGTGAGGTACAATAACAGCAGTGAGTAAACCAATTCCAAATATTTGCTGATGTAACTTCACTAAATGCAAACTAAGAGTGCTTTTGCTAACTCTTGATAATTAGGTGTCTTGATAGAACGGAGAATATTTTTAAGTTTTGACCATAGATTTTAAATTGGGGAGAAATCCGGCGAATAGGGCGACAAGTATATTAATTTGGTTCCTTTTTTTTTGATGGCTTTTTCTACTTCTTCTCCGGTATGAATAGCAGGGTAAACGCATCTAAATTAAGTTGACATAAAATCATATTTGTGCATGAGTTTTTCTTTGAGAAAACCCTTCTTAAAACTCTTAAATCTGATGCAATTAACCCAGTTAAAATCGAGCTTTAAGGACTTCTAAATTCTCAAAGCTGAATCAATTTAGATCGGGAATCCGTTTTGTTTTTCGAGCGTTAGCTGGCAGAGTCTAAAATTTGCACTAAATAATTATTATCCATTCCCGCCAGATACCGCTTCATTTTTAAACTTCCTTTAAATCCTTTTTCCTGTTTCAGTAAATTGACAGCACTCGCGCCGTAGGAGAGCAAAATTTTCAGGAGAATGATCTTTACGAATGCGACTCTTGTCTTCGGAAAAAGGTAAGGATTCAGGTCGGGAAAAGGGGAATGAGAGAAGGCAGGAATGAGAGAGAAGAATGGGCAGAAATAGCCTCACGGAAAAAAGCCATTGTAGAACGAGTTTGAAAGCGACAAGTCTGGATAACACTCAGTAGATGAGCAGTTTGCTTAGGTGATTTCTGAGAAATAATTTACCAGCTAAAGTGGTCGAATCAAGATATCCCATTTGGGCAAAAGCGGATTT
>NZ_JAUBPO010000291.1:0-1238 GCF_036700785.1 Microcoleus sp. S28C3
TTGGAGTTTAGACTAAGCAAAAATTCACTCAGAAGAAGTTGAGTGTAAATTTTGTGAGTTTAGACAGAGGTAGAGAGGTTAACTAATCGATTTTGACGAGTTTTGAAACCGACCTTTACCCTTTTTGACCACAGGATACCGACATCTTGGAGTGCGAGGTTTTCCTGTTTGCCATCCGTCACAATTTCCTCGCCGTTTCGGAGCAACAGCCGGACTTCCAATCCTGATTAAAAGTGGAAGCATTGATTGTACAACCCTTCCCGGCGTCAATTCAGGCAGAGATGTTTGCCAGGGTAAACGGATTTCTCTGACTACATCTTTAGCTAACCATAATTGCCAAGTCACTAATGGCATGAGATCGCTCCATCGTTCACCCTGTTCAGGAGTGCTCAACTTCGGCACAGTCCAATGCAAAGTTTGTTTAGCTAATCGATTGCTTTGACCAGAGGGGCACATCCATACTCGCTATCAAATAAGGCAATCGGTCTATGCTGAAGATATTGACATACTTGTGCTAATTGTTGAGCGCCTTTATCGATGGGGTTGTCCCAACTGGTAATACGTTCATGTCTCAAGGGCAGCGCCCAACTCCCGCTAATCGTTGGTATTAGTGCGATCGTACTATATCCCTGACCGATGCCGACAGGTATACCGTGGGGTAAGGCTGTGGGTTGATGTTCATAGGTACGTTCTTTGAGGGTACGTGCATGGGGTCTTAACCATGCCGTATGATCGATCGCTAATACTGGACGTTCCACTTGTGATATCTGTTGGATGTATAGTTGCATCAATTGGTCTCGGTCTGGTCTACAATCTTGCAGCGCTTCGTAGACGCTTGACCACTCACGCCGAAATAAGGGATTGAGGGCCTCATCTCCTAAACATGAGACGTGGCGAGTCGTCATTATCGCGTCTGCTAGTTCAAAGGTGGCATATGCAGGCATTGCCGAGACATTCATAAGCAAGTTGACGAAATTCCCGTAATTGTTCAAACTTTGCAGGCAGGTAGATTTGAGATTTTTAGCTGAAGTCTCAATCTTCTACCCTTACGCTGTCTGTTGAAACTATCGCAGACAGTTTTTTTTCTGTTGCAAGTCTCCGAGAACGTCAACGGTCGCTGGCATCTATCTTATGGTTGAGCCTGATAGCTGGTCGCCAGCGACCATTGCCGTTCTTGAGAACTGTTCGCTAGTCTCACAACGATCGCACTTTTTGACCTGCTTAGTCTAAACTCCAAT
>NZ_JAUBPO010000292.1:0-1237 GCF_036700785.1 Microcoleus sp. S28C3
CAATGGATACACTTCATAAGCTTGTACTCTATGCTGCACAAATATCCTAGCACTCACGCCTTAAGAGAACAGTGCCCCCGCCGTTGTAGGAGCTTCCAGCGGTATCGGAAGAGAAACCGCTATTCAATTCGCGGCGCGGGGGGCGAAGTTGGTCGTTTCGGCTCGTAGCGAACCAGGATTGGATTCTCTAGTTGATGAAATAAAGCAGATAGGGGGTGAGGCGATCGCTGTGCCTGCAGACGTAGCAGATTTTGAGCAGGTAAAAGCGATCGCAGACAGAGCCATCCAGCAATACGGGCGGCTTGATACCTGGGTGCATTTAGCAGCCATCAATCTCTACGCGATTTTTGAGCAGACAACACCACAGGAGTTTAAGCGCGTCATCGATGTGAACCTCATGGGACAGGTACACGGGGCGATGGCAGCACTGCCCCATCTCAAGCGCGAGGGACGAGGATCGCTGCTCCATGTCTCCTCAGTGGAAGGCAGACGTTCGTTCCCATACCACAGCGCCTACGGGGCATCCAAGCATGGAATTGATGGCTTTTTGGAAGCCATGCGGCTTGAGCTGATACATCAAGGTTTGTCCAGCATCAATGTAACCAATGTCATGCCTGCCTCAATCAATACGCCTCTGTTTAACAAATCCCGCACCAAGATAGGCGTAAAGCCCCAAGGACTGCCACCGTTTTACCAGCCCGATATCGTAGTGGACGCTATCCTCTACGCGGCTTGCCACCCAACCCGTGACATTATCGCTGGAGGGGCAGGGCGGGCGATGGATCTAATTCAGCGGCTCTCACCCCAATTAATGGATACCTTGCTGCTGCAAGCCGGAGCGGGCTTTAACCTACAGAAAACCAGCGAACCGAAGTCCGAAAATGCTCCAGATAATTTATTTGAGCCGATCGCAGGCTTCGATCGCGTTGAGGGAGATTTTAGCAAGCAATCACGGGCGAATAGCTATTCCACCTGGCTGGAAACCCATCCCACGGCAAAGTGGGGTGCGATCGCCGTTACAGCGCTGGGAGCCTTCGGGTTAGCCCTGCTGGCAGTGTAAGCCTTCAATTTGAATAGACTTCTTGCAGAAGTGGGAACTTCTTAACAGAAAACAGGAAACAGAAGTGCCTATGCCAAACATTGGCAAGAAATCTAATTCTCTGTAGTTTAGACTAAATAAAGATGAGAAAGGTGGCTTCAGAAGAACTAGAGCCACCGCGCTGGGAGAGAATAAGGG
>NZ_JAUBPO010000293.1:0-1212 GCF_036700785.1 Microcoleus sp. S28C3
TGACCCCATCTTTTTTTAGCTCAAGTTGGGTCAATCCGCCACCCGTGAGGGTTTTGACTGGGTTGTCACCCCCTCAGGAAAAAGCCATAAAGGAAAACAAGAAGTCGCAGTACGCCAAATCAAACAAGCAAACCTAGATATGTTGGAATGGGCTGCTGCTGCGGGAGAAATCGACTTAAAATATTTAGATGAATCAGGGTTTTGTGCTTGGAGTGAACCTGGTTACACTTATTACCAGCGAGGTGAGCAAAAACGGCTCGAACAAACGAAGAGGCGTGGTCGTAGATTAAGTATTGTAGGGCTTCTTCAACAGGAAATCAGCTTTGTTTACGGTTTGGTAATTGGGGGTGTCGATCGAAAAGCTTATATCAAAATGATGGAATCAGAAGCCCTGGAAGCCTCTCAGAGTAAACGAATCAGAGTAATAGTACAGGATAATGGCCCGATACATCGATGTCATGAAGTTCAACAATTATGGCCGAAGTGGGAAAGCCAGGGTCTATATATCTTATTTTTACCCAAATATTGTTCAGAAATGAATCCGATAGAATTGGAGTGGCAACATATCAAAAAAGACGAGCTGGCAGGACAAATGTTTGAGGATGAATTAGAGCTGGCTTATGCCGTAATTAATGGGGTAGAAGCTAGAGGAAAAAAAGGAAACTACCCTACAAAACGCATTAAATTTAGCTCCGAGCTGGTTACTTAATCTTTCGTTACATAGTTATAAAATTTCCCGCCGACTTACTTATCACAATTACCCGTTACCCATTTATATCAAGAATTGTTTGGTTAAAAACTTCTTGGCTCCAAAGTTTATTTTTCAATTTTATAGCTCGTTTTTCCAGGTAATATGGCATCTAGCAACTGGTCTCATGCGTATTTCCAAGTAAATTTTTAGCTACAAAACGGGGGTCTGTAAGTTGAGCTTTGGCGGTAAGTGAAGGTTGTGCGATAACGGTCTGCATCCACTGAGTCAAATGTGCCATTCAGGAGCCAAAATAAATAGTTGTTCTTTTGCTATTTCAACAGCCATAAATTTACTTTCTACGGGCAGTGCCAAGTCTGGGTAAGTGAAATCGTCTGTAGGGCCACCGGCTGTACAGATGACAGGCAAACCGCAAGCGGTGGCTTCTAAGCTGTTTCGCATTTAAATTGTGATAATAGCATTTCCTTTGTTTTTAAGTTTCCGTCCCCATTTGATAACCAATT
>NZ_JAUBPO010000294.1:0-1211 GCF_036700785.1 Microcoleus sp. S28C3
TATAGCGATCGCAAATGGTTTGTAAATCATAAATCATGTATAATCAGGTATGTGAATCTAAGTAGGAGTTGAAATGGTCCAAAAGAAATCGTCAGAAAAAATCGGAGAGGATGAAGTCGAAGCCTTATTAGAACTCGAAAATTTTATTGCCAGTAATCCCGACCCCAGAGAGTTAAAAAGAGCCTTGGCCGTCCGGATGCTAATTGAAGGTATCTGCCGCGAAACTATTCAAAATATCTTGGGAGTATCCTCTCCATTTATTAGCAAGTGGAAAATCAATTATGCCTTGCATGGAATTGAAGGATTGCTCTTAAATCATCAAGGCTCGCAGGGACAACTTAAGCCTGAAGAACAGTCGGAAATTATCCAATGGTTAACCAATAAAGACCACTGGGATTTATCCGCCCTCGCAAATTATATAGCAGAGCAGTATCAGGTTGAATTTCAATCTAAAACTAGCTACTATCGACTCTTTAAGCTAGCAGGAATTAGCTGGAAAAAGTCTCAAAAAAAGAACCCAAAAGGTGATGAAGAACTTGTCAAAAAAAAGCACCAAGAAATTTGTGAGATTCTGGAAGAATACCGAGAAGCTATAGTATCGAGAAAGCTTGTGGTGTATTTGATTGATGAGTGTCATCTACTATGGGGAGATGTCTGTGGTTATCTTTGGGGAAGGCGCAACGAGAGAATAGAAATACCACTGGTGAATCAGAGAGAAAAACAAACTTATTATGGCGCAGTAAATTATTTAACAAAACAGTTCGTTCTGCGAGAATATGCAACGGCAAATTCTGAGAATACAGTCGCTTTCTTAAAAGACTTACAATCTTTAAATCCCGAAGCCAGACATTTGATTATTTGGGATGGAGCCAGCTATCACAAATATAAAGAAATGAAAGCTTACCTAGAAGAAATTAATCAAGGTAAGGAGCGGGATGAATGGCCTTTAACTTGTGTCCTGTTTGCTCCCAATGCTCCGGAGCAGAATCCAGTAGAAGATATTTGGCTAAATGCCAAGACTTGGGTAAGAAAATTTGGGAATCGGATCGGTTCTTTTTCCTTGGTTAAATGGTTCTTCAATTTTACCATACAGCAGCAAATCTTTGACTTTCCCAAACTACACAAGTTTGGTGATTTTGAGCCAAAATTCTCAGGAAACTACTGCTCGATCGAACCCTAGATCGATTTATGAATAATTTGCGATCGCTATA
>NZ_JAUBPO010000295.1:0-1210 GCF_036700785.1 Microcoleus sp. S28C3
CGTTGCCGTTGGAGTATGGACGTTTGCCGGTCTTTGGGCGAGCGCACTTTTTGACCTGCTTAGTCTAAACTCCAATTTCGTAGCTAAACGGCTAGAACAGCGATTACAGTCAATTGCACATAACTACGATCCAAAGCGTTTTCCTGCTCCCGATCTATTCCCAGTCATTTGCTCTACTAATCCCTCAAATTTTATTACCCAAAATATCAACTTTATCAGCTATTTTGGATACGATCTTAATGAGTTTGACGAGATCAACAAATTTCAGGGTTACTTGCAATATGCAGACGGCACAGTTGTACAATCATTAGGCTATGCAGCAGTTGCCACTAACTATCAGCTCAACCTGGATGTACAAGGTCCAGAACTAAAAAAGGCTCTTCGGGGGATGGACCCAAATAAACAACCGCAGATAGTGCTCAAGTGGGGTGAGGGAAAAAGTCAATCAGTGCTACCAGTTGAGATCCCGGTAGCAGAAACGCCAAAGAGAGATTATGTCCCCGTTGCCACAATCGGTCCTTTTGGTGGCCCCTATGGTGATTGGACAGCCGAGCAAAGATGCCCAACGGGACAATGGGTATTAGGTGCTTTCTTAATCGTAGAACCAGAACAGGGTAGAGGTGATGATACTGCCCTCAATGGTATTCACTTAATATGCGGAACACTTGAAGATAAAGGAAGAGTAACACCAATTTCATCTGGAACAGGATCGTGGGGAAACAAAACAGAGGAAAGAGTTTGCGGTAATGGCTACGTAGTTGGCGCAAATGTAAGAATTGAAGGGCCTCAAGGGAGTGGGGATGATACTGGCGCTGTTGATGCAGAATTCCGGTGTGACAACGGTGACACTTTAGCCGCTTCTTATCGACTTGGTTGGGGGGGATGGTCAGGTTTACAAACTTGTCCTTCTGCTTCGGCTATTTGTGGCATAAAGACAAAGGTTGAGTCTGGACAGGGGAGCGGTGATGACACTGCTTTGAACGATGCTGAATTTACTTGCTGCTCGCTGCCTTAAAAAGGGGGTCTGTTAATAACTTTTTTTCAGTTTCTAAAGTCCTGAATAAGTAGACCAACTTAAAAAAACCTAACAGCGAGAGTTCCGACTTCTTCAAGAAGTAGGCGCTCTCGCTGACATACAGCAGATTGCAAGTTTATAGATGACAGTAGCAGCATTTAGTAAACCAGTTTTTTAGATGTTGAGGATTTATTA
>NZ_JAUBPO010000296.1:0-1209 GCF_036700785.1 Microcoleus sp. S28C3
ACTCCCCCCTCTGCTTTTAATCCACCACTTTTAGCTATCCTACCCGATTGGCAAAAAGATCTCAAATGGGTTCTATAAAAGTGATATCTCAGAAGGCGCATTAGCAATTTTTTTATTTTTTCCCACTCGGAAAGGCAATTGGCAACAGTGACCATGCCGTTGCTGTAAAAGACAACGGCAATGTGGTCGGGTATAAATGCTGGCAGGTGACGCTAAATACTTCTAAGCTCGCTCTTTCATTGACTTGTAGGGATAAGGATAGTTGATTGTTAGTTTAAGTGAGCCAGGAAGTACCTCTGGTTGATTAACAATGCAGTAAATGAGATATCCAGCCCGTTCTACTTCTGTCCAAGCCAGAGGCGAGAACTGGGCTGACTCACAAATGGCGCGTTTAACCAGTCCTGGTCTGCTGCGGTTCTCAAACAGAGCTTGCACGAACTGGGTGGGATTGGCTATGGTAGGAGACAGAAGCTTGCAGAATTTTCTAGGATGAACTGTCCGAAGGTAATTCAGAGTAGCTTGTCCATTGAGTGCTTCAACTAGAGATGGTGAAATTTGCAAGTGCTGGAGCAGCAAGTCCATATCTTCATCAGTATTGGTTACTGCCCATAAATTATCATCGAGCCACCCCCAAACTATCTGCTCAGCCTCTTTGTGAGTTGCTACCAAAAAGCGATTTCCTTTGTAGGTAAATCCTGATACGTGGGGCAGTTGGGGGAGAGACCAGTCGGCAAAAGTGCGATCGCTGTCCAGTAGCAATAGGACGGATGCTAGTAGGTGCCTCCTGCTGTGCCGCAGCGGATCGGCCGGTACAGGCTGTCGAGAGCTGTGTTGATGGTCAAACTGCATGGGAACGCCGTTCTCCTGTTGACAGTAAAAGTTACTGATTTAAGCTAAAAGCTAAAGGCTGTAAACTAAATCCGCCGTCCCTCCTAATTTCCCACTTCAAAAGTCATCGGCAATATTAATCTTGCGGACTATTAAAATGCGCTCCAAATGTAAAAACTATCATCCGAGTGGCTGTTGTTTCTTGTAATTCCAGCTAGTTATAGCAATAGGCAAAAAGCGTTTGTTCGACGGCTTTTTTTCGGAACAATACTTTTTGATAAAACAATTACTGGTTCAATGTTCTATTTGGAGTTTAGACTAAGCAGGTCAAAAAGTGCGCTCGCCCAAAGACCGGCAAACGTCCATACTCCAACGGCAACG